>CAZZYE010000856.1:507-3849 GCA_964658145.1 uncultured Stigonema sp. | reverse complement strand
AATTAGCAATTAGCAATGAACAATTCTTTATGGGTAAGGAGCAACTTGAAGAGATCGAGATACAATTGCTATTAGAAGGCATATTTCGTTACTACGGATTTGATTTCCGAAATTATGCTTTTGCTTCACTCAAACGGCGAATTTGGAATACGATCCATGCAGAAGGTTTAACCAGCGTATCTGGACTGCAAGAAAAAGTTTTGCACGACTCCGAATGTATGGAAAGATTTTTGTACAAACTCTCGGTTAACGTCACTTCCATGTTCCGAGACCCTGGCTTTTTTCTTGTATTTAGAAACAAAGTTGTACCTGTATTAAGAACTTATCCTTTCATTCGTATTTGGCACGCTGGATGTTCTACAGGCGAAGAAGTTTATTCTATGGCAATCCTGCTACATGAAGAAGGACTTTACCACCGTTCTCGTTTATACGCTACTGATATCAACGAAATGTCATTACGAAAAGCCAAGACGGGAATTTTTCCACTAGAATTAATGAAAGAATATACCCAAAATTATTTACTAGCCGGTGGGAAAAAATCTTTTTCAGAATATTACACTGCCGCCTACGAAAACGCAATTTTTTCTTCATATATCAAAGATAATATTATTTTTTCACAGCATAATTTAGCGACTGATAATTCTTTTAATGAATTTAATATTATTTTGTGCCGTAACGTTTTAATTTACTTTGATAAAGTATTGCAGCTCCGAGTTCATAATCTTTTCTATGATAGTCTAGTTAGGTTTGGCGTTTTGGGTTTAGGACGCCAAGAGTCAATTAAGTTCACGCCCCATGAAACAAACTATGAGGAATTAGAAAGAAGTGAGAAGCTTTATCGAAGGATTAGCTAAAATTATGAACTATGAATTATGAATGCTGAAATTTCATAATTCATAATTCATAACTCATAATTCATAATTCATCACAATGTTTAAACTAATTGTTATCGGCACATCTTTAGGCGGGTTAGACGCCCTGCAAGTTTTGCTGTTCGGTTTGCCAAACAGCTTCCCAGTACCTGTAGCTATCGTTCAACATCGTGACAAAGCATCTTCTGATAGATTAAGCGCTTTATTGCAGCATTGCAGTAATTTAATTATTAAAGAGACGCAAGACAAAGAAGAGATTGTGCCTGGATACGTATATTTGGCACCAGCAAATTATCACTTGCTGGTGGAAGCTGGAAGTAAAGTGTCTTACCCTCACTTTGCTTTATCTACCGATGCTGCCGTCACTTACGCACGACCTTCTATTGATGTGCTATTTGAAACTGCGGCAGATGTCTATGCTGAGAAGGCGATCGGTGTACTCTTGACAGGAGCAAATTCTGATGGTACAGAAGGACTGACAAGAATCAAAGCACGGGGTGGCAAAACTGTTGTAGAAGATCCGTCAACAGCCTCTTGTCCAACAATGCCTCAATCAGCTATACAGGCTGGTGTTGTAGACAAAGTTCTGCCACTTGCAAACATTGCACAATTTTTAGTGAAAATCTGTCAATTTTAACTGGATTCCGCGAAATTACCCGTCTCCCCGCCGGCGGGGATGTATAGTGGGCTAAAAATGAGCGCACCTCTGACCAATGGTTAGCGCAGCTAACCAAGGGAATTCCTCTCCGAGTTTTTACCATCTTCAAGTTTGAGCGAGTCAATGAACTCTTCTATAAGCTGAGTCATTGTCTTGTCTTTTTGTGCTGCATATAAGTGGATTTTATAAAACTAGGTTTAAAAAAGCGATAAATCAATATCGTTTAGTTAAAGTGTTGCTTAGAACTAGCCCCACTTCTTAAGGGGGGGGAATAAGCCCCGAAGATCGGGGGACGTTCGGATCTTCAGTGCGTGAATACTACTAACTGAACTACAAACCAATACGCTTGGTGTTAAGGCTTGATCCCCCCTAGCCCCCCTTAAACACAGGTGAACATAGCCCCCCTTTTTAAGGGGGGTTGGGGGGATCTTCGATGACTGAACGCTACTAACAGCAAGCGTATTGAACTATAAACTAGGAACTTTTAACAATCGCTAAATTTATAACTTAAGATAGTGGGAATATAACAGCCCTAAGCGTCAAAGTCAAAAGAAAGACGTGAAAACGCCTTGATATCTTCCTGAAAGCATAGAGATAAAATGTCGTTTGAACCGAAAGTTAACGTTCTGTTGGTAGATGATCATCCAGAAAATTTGCTGGTTTTAGAGGCGATTTTGGATAGCCTTGGTCAAAATCTGGTGAGGGCTATATCAGGTGCCGAAGCACTAAGGCGTCTGCTTAATCAGGATTTTGCAGTGATTCTACTGGATGTGCAAATGCCAGACATGGACGGGTTCGAGACAGCAGAACTCATTCGACAACGAGAGCGATCGCGCCATACACCAATTATTTTCCTCACAGCATTCAACACCAGTGACAACATGGTGTTTAAAGGATATTCTCTTGGCGCTGTAGACTACCTCTTCAAACCAATTGAGTCAGAAATATTGAAATCGAAGGTAGCGGCGTTTGTTGATTTATTTCAGAAAAGCACTGAAGTGAAGCGACAAGCAGCACAGCTTACAGCAATGAATGCTGAGCTCCAAAAACGTGAAGAGATGTTTCGCTCTTTAAGTGCTTGTTCGCCCGTAGGTATTTTTCTGACAGATACAGAAGGTAAATGTACTTACACTAACCCACGCTACCAAGCCATTTATGGCATGACGCAGTCGGAGAGTTTAGGCGAGGGTTGGGTACGAACAATTCATCCTGAAGACCAAGCACAGGTAATTGCCGATTGGTACACTGCATGTGATGAAGGTCGGGAATTTAAAGGTGAGTTTCGCATATTTACCCCAGGAGGAATTCAGCGTTGGGTTTACGTTTCCTCATCTCCAATGCTTTCCGATCAAGGTCAAGTGATCGGATATGTCGGTACATTAGAAGATATTACAGAGCGCAAACAAGCAGAAGAAGAACATATTAAGTTAATTCGCGAGCAAACAGCACGAGAAGAGGCTGAGACAGCGAATCGTCTCAAGGATGAGTTTTTAGCAACCCTTTCCCACGAACTCCGCACACCCTTAACTTCAATACTTGGGTGGGCTAGACTTATGCGCCAAAAAAAATTGGATGCAAAAGCCATTGATCGAGCCATAGAAACTATTGAACGCAATGCGTCTTTGCAAGCGCAACTCATTGAGGATATTTTAGATGTCTCACGGATTATTCGTGGCAAGTTGCATCTAAATCTCTGCCCTGTGAACTTAGGATCTGTCATTTCGGCAGTTTTAGATTCTGTACGTTTGGAGGCTGAAGCTAAAAATATTCAACTTGGATATGTAAGTGTACCCACTCAAGAAGGAGTGGGGG
>CAZZYE010000856.1:0-497 GCA_964658145.1 uncultured Stigonema sp. | reverse complement strand
TCCCTCATCTTCCTTGTCTCCCTCATCTCCCTCATCTTTCCTGACCTCTCCTTTCCTTGTTTCAGGCGATTCAAACCGCTTACAGCAAATAATTTGGAATTTAGTTAGCAATGCAATCAAGTTCACACCTGAGTGCGGAAGAGTGGAGGTGCGGTTGTCAGTAGAAGGGAGTAGGGAAGAATCTCCCCACTCCCGTACAGACGTTCCGCCGGAACGTCTCTTCCCTACTCCCCACTCCCCTAGCTTTATCCAAATCACTGTCAGCGACACAGGTAGTGGTATTAGCCCAGATTTTCTTCCCTATGTTTTTGAACACTTTCGTCAGGCTGATGGCAGTATAACCAGAAACGAAGGTGGACTAGGACTAGGACTGGCGATCGTGCGTTACTTAGTGCAAATGCATGGAGGAAGTGTTCGTGCGCAGAGTCCGGGCGTTGGACAGGGAGCAACTTTTACTGTGAAGCTACCGTTGTTAGAAGTAGGGGGAGTAGGGGGAG
>CAZZYE010000855.1:0-3854 GCA_964658145.1 uncultured Stigonema sp. | reverse complement strand
ATTAGCAATTACCATTACCATTTGACAGAAGGAGCGCATAAATTGGTTCACTTAAACCTACTTAAGAATATAGCGCTTAGGACTTATGTCCTAAGCGCTTTAAAACCCGAATTAGTTGAGGTAATTTATGTAGAGATGCACTATGGCAAATTGCACACAATCAAAATTTTGTCAATGCGTAAGTTCTAAAAATGTAGTTGACTCTAAATTTTTAGCCGTTTTTGCGAAAGGCGGTGGTATTATGCTAGCTACTTTTTCCTAAGGGTTAGAAGCCTAAACGGCGGAAAGCGCCACTTGCAACAAGAGTAGATATTGCCGACGACGCCAATTACTGAAAGGCTGGCAATTTTCCGCTCATCCTCAGGTGGTATCTAAACTTACCGCAGGACTAAGTACTGAAAATGTGTATCTGAAGTTTTTTAGAAAATTGCAATTACACGTTAGGAGTTGGGAAAAATAAATAGTAACATTTTTATACCGTACCCTTAGTATGACAAAAAACGTCACAAACACTTTTGCGTTCCGGATAGATTAATTATTTATGGAACCAACTCATCTACCACAAGCCTGGATCACAACAAACAAGGGATCTGCTGTGCAACAACAGTTTACGACGATACTGGATACATTGCAGCCGATTCTGGCATTAATCAGGGAGCGAACCTATTTTCTCACTCTACCCCGTTCAATAGTATGCGCGGAACGCAACTTATGTCAGGGATAAAGCAACTTTCTCCGAACAGTGAACCCCCTTTGATTCTTGTGGTTGATGATGACAAGACCATGCGACTGTTGTTACGTGAAGCTATGGAAGAACAAGGCTACCGAGTAATCGAAGCCAGTGATGGCAAACAGTGTTTAGATGCTTACGCGAATGTCAAACCGGATCTGATTATGCTGGATGCTGTGATGCCAGTTATGGATGGCTTTACCTGCTGTAAACAGCTGATTCAGATTGCTAGGAAGAATTTGGCGTTAGCACTAGCAAACTTTGATACTGAATCTGCCTTGGGCAATACTATTATCTCAAAGCTATGGGATCGCACTCCTATATTAATGATTACCGGCTTGGACGATCCGGATTCGGTAAACCGTGCCTTTGCGGCGGGTGCTAGTGATTACGTCACTAAGCCAATCCACTGGGCGGTATTCCGCCAGCGGGTACGACGGCTACTGCAACAAGCGCAACTATACAAACAGTTAGAGGCTGCTAACCAGGCGTTGCTGGAACTCGCCACTTTAGATGGCTTAACTGGGGTGGCTAACCGCCGCCGCTTTGACCATTATCTGAACACTCAGTGGTTGAGTTTAGCACAGGAGCGATCGCCCTTGTCACTAATTTTGTGCGATATCGACTTTTTTAAACTTTACAACGATAAATATGGTCATCCGACTGGGGATGTGTGCCTACAAAAGGTGGCTACTGTCTTAAACCGTACAGCAGAGAAAGATCAGGATTTAGTAGCGCGTTACGGCGGCGAAGAATTTGCTGTGATTATGCCGCACACCCATGCGAATAATGCAGTTCACCTTGCAGCAGCGATGCAAGCCGGAATTAGGGAACTGCAAATTTTTCACCCCAAATCAGCCGTTAGTAATTACGTCACCCTCAGTATCGGGGTAGCAACTACCATTCCCAATTTTGAATCTTCACCTACAGATTTAATTGTGATGGCAGATAAGGCACTTTACCAGGCAAAAGCAGAGGGGCGAAATCGGATTATACTCAAACAAGTACCGAATTGACAGAATCAGTATCAGCTGCCGTTCTCTTCTTTCGTTAAGTCTGGCGAAGGACGATCCCTAGTATCCGATACAGGTTTTGCACCTGTATTACGAACATTGATCACCTTGCCAAGCAAATCAAACCAAAAGGATGCGCCCATAGAAATAGCTAGAGTACTTAAACACCAACCCAAAAGCATTTGGAATAACCGCTTGACTTTCTGTATAAGGTCAATTTTATTCCAATTCCAATTATTCTGCTGTTTAGTCAAACCAAGCTGCTGTTTTAAATTAGATTCAGTCCAACCAACAGGCAAAGAAGCATCTTTTAAAGCTTCTCTAGCTTTATCGTTAACGCAGTCTTCCCTCGTTGGCTTGGCGGCGCATTGCTTAAATATCTCTGGTGCATTTTGAGTAATTATATTACGCAATGCAGTATCTTCTGAAAGTCTACTAGCTATATTTATAGTATCTGCATTAACTGCTCCAGAAAGAATCAAACCAATAGCAAGTAACATCTTCCTAGTATTTCGCTTATATACTCCCATGGAGCGTTCCATAGAGCGATCAAACCATGTTTCAATTTCTTTTTGAAACTGCAGTATTTGCTCTTCAGTATTTTTAGCTTTTATTTGAGTCCGCCTTGCTAAAACCGATAGAGACTCTATTAGAGAATCTGGTAAGATCAAATGCATTTTATCAATTTCACCAACAATCTCCTCATAACTTTCTTTTATTTTTTTATATGTTTCGCTATTCTTGTCAATATTTTTGATTTCCTTATAAATATTTATAATTGTAGTTAAGTTCGGTTGGAAATCTTCTTTAATTTTTTCTTTTGCAGCTTCACTAGGGAAAATATTTCGTTTAAAATTTTCTAGTCGCCTAGCAAAATAACTCCCTGGCGTAATTCTAGAAATAAAATTCTGAAGCTCCTCTTCTATAGAGTTAATGCTCTCACTCAAATCCTTTTCTTCCTCTCTAAAATCCCTGATAACTTCATCAATTTTTTTTTTGAATTCTTCAAAACTACTGTTTAACTTTTCCTGCTCTTTCGTACTGAGCGATGCACTGCCCTTACTAAGTAATGACTGTATTTTTTTAAAGATATCTTTCTTAAGATTCTCTAAATTCATCAGTTGATAAATTTCAGGTTTTTGAGCAAAATCACGAAATCTTAATGTTTTTAATAGACCACTAGCAAAAGTTTCCGAGGGAATGTAAGAAGGTGCACTATTCCTGTTATCAAAGATATTTTTAAGATCTTCTTTGCTAATGCTAAGCTCTTCATTATTATTTGTGGTTACATTTTCTCCTCCATTGCCAGTTTTAGAATTTGAGCGTGAAGTAACATTTGTAGACTTTGATTGACTTTTAGACTGTAGTGCTCTTGTCCTTAATCCTTTAGATTCATGATTCAAGGTATTAATCAAAGGGTGTTCATAAAGTTTATTGACTAAGCTTATGACACGCCCAACTTCTTCACTTTTTGGATCTAGTATACCTTCACTGCCACCAGCTAGAAGATCTTCAATAGCTTTCTTTAGGTGTTTAGCTCTCCACTGTAGAAGTGTAGATATTAGTTCTTGAATTTCAGACGCTAGCAAGCTCAAAATTAAAAAAGTAAAAATTAAGCCAATTGCAACGTCTAGGACGAAAGGTAGGTTCATATTCTTCTTCGTGCTTACATTAAAGATTTTTACTTTTATATTTATTTGTAGTTAGTCTTTGTTTTCTACCTAGAGTAGAATGTTTATTGGTTGGAAATCAATCCATTAAAAATAAGTTTTGTAAATTTGTTGTTCAGCTAAGCAAAGGGTACAAAGCCCAACTCAGCATGCGATGGCATGCTTTGTTTGTGTAGTCCCGATGAACTAATGATTTAGTCATCTCCAGGACTGCCTTGTTGATGAATGGGTTGGCGTAGCCCGCCGCAGGCATCGCCCAGTGGCAGTTTCAGGTAACAGAAGGATGCGGTCCCTACTAAATTTACTTGTAATCCGAAAACCTATTAATCTGCAAAATCCTTCTCGATCTTGACAAACTCAATAGAAGGAGTTGGCAGTAAGTGTTTTGTAACCGTTCAGGGGGTGCAAAGAAGACACAAAACACCCCCATGTTGAATCAAA
>CAZZYE010000854.1:0-3859 GCA_964658145.1 uncultured Stigonema sp. | reverse complement strand
GACGGCATAACTTTCCCCCAGTCCGGGGGTAGCGGCCGACACGCCGACCAGTTTGCTTTATTTTATATGAAAAGTGCTTTGTTTTCAATATGATTGACGGGGAATAAATTCCCTAGGGCTTACCCCATGTCTAGAAGACAGGGGTAAGCCCTACGAGTTTTGGTCAAAAAAGAGTCATTAGAATCAGGATTTGAGCGCGAATATCAGTCCGGTAGACCACAATATAACCGTAGGGGCGCGGTTTCCGCGCCCTTACAATGTGGCGCGGGTTCAATTGAAAACTGCTGTAAGTCGTGTCAATGGTGTACTAAGTTGATAAACTTAAATAAATTAAAGTTCGTAGTTGCGCTTTAGCGCTAAAGCAAGCCAGTGCATTGGCGGGGTTCCCCCGCTTGAAGCATCTGGCGTGCAACTACAAGCCTTCTACATCCAAACGAAAAGCAATCTTAAGCGTAAATACCAAGCTTTCACACTTAAGTGAACCATTACCTACTTTTTGTTAGTTTCCGCCCTGGGCTGCTTGGTTGAGTCTTTGGCGGATATGCAAGCTAGCGATACCATTTTGCTGCTCACCAATTTTACTTTGAAATTCTCTAATTGCATCAGCAGTATCTAGATTATATAACGGCACATTTGGGTTTAAATTTGTGCCAAGTACAGAGTTCAGTTCTTTGTGAAGAGTTTCCATCTCTTCCGTGGTTGTGTTATTAGTTTGCGCTGTCCAATTACCATCAGCAGGGTTGATGTGAAAATATTGCTGAAACTGTTGGATTGCATCTTTTATGCAAAAAGGGTCTAAGGAAGAATTATTATATATCACTGGAAAGTCATCAACGTCTCCAGAACTTCCACCACGTGACGCGCAATCTTTTCCTAAAAATCCCAAGCCACTAAGAATAGAGCGGATATCTGCGTTGCTGTATTCGTAACCCATGATGCTTTTTCCTCCTGGTATAGATTAGCAGTAGCACTAAAGTTTTATCATGTATCGACCAATACAATGTAAGATTTTTTATAGAGTTTTAAGGAGTGGTAACAGGATTTCCTCAAAATCAACCGGAAATTTATCAGCATTTTTGCTACCTAAGCTAGAGGCAGTCATGTTGCTTGTGTTACTAAAGTTAGACGCGAGAGCGACTTCAAGTTACTTTCACTCTGACTAATGGCTGAACACCAAGTTGCGAGAATTACCAGTCTCTCAAAAATTGCAACCATGAATAGCAACGGCTTAAAAAAAGAATCTCACACCCATATCCCCCATAGGAAAAAGCACTTTCATCGTACAGAACATGTCTCCACCCAAGTGCAGGACGATCGCACCGGAATGGACATAGAAACGCTCAAACGCGCTTTCTTGGATAACCTGTACTACATCCAAGCAAAAGATCAGAGTTGGGCAACCGCACACGATGACTATATGGCACTGGCGTACACAGTGCGCGATCGCCTACTGCACCGCTGGCTCAAAACTGTCGAGCAAACGGACTTCCAAAAGAATGTAAAAGTCGTTTGCTACCTATCTGCCGAATTCCTCATCGGACGACAACTAGGCAAAAACCTAATTAACGTGGGACTGTACGATCAAGCCAGACAAATCGCACAGGAGTCAGGGCATGATTTGTACGATTTGATGGAACAGGAAGATGAACCTGGGTTAGGCAACGGCGGTTTAGGACGACTGGCTGCTTGCTTTTTGGATTCATTCTCAACCTTAGAAATTCCTGCCATTGGCTATGGCATCCGTTATGAGTACGGCATCTTTCAGCAGCAAATTCGTAATGGTGCGCAGGTGGAAGTTCCGGATCGCTGGCTGCGCTTCGGCAACCCTTGGGAAATTCCGCGCCCAGAGTACACTATCCAAGTCAAACTAGGTGGACACACTGAAGCTTACACAGATGAACAGGGACGCTACCAAGTGCGTTGGATTCCCGAAAGAACCGTGTTGGGTACGCCCTACGATACACCCATATCTGGCTACAACAGCAACACCGTCAATACCTTACGTTTGTGGAGTGCCAAAGCCAGTGATGAATTTAACTTCCAGATTTTCAACAGTGGAGACTACGCCCGTGCCGTTGGTGATAAAGTCTTCTCAGAAAACATTACCAAAGTCCTCTACCCCAACGACAGCAACTATCAAGGTAGGGAACTTCGTCTAGAGCAGCAATATTTCTTTGTTTCCTGTTCTCTACAAGATATCATCCGGATCTATCTGTTGAGTCACGACAACTTTGACCATTTCTCCGATAAATTTGCCATCCAGATCAATGACACCCACCCCACAATTGGTGTTGCCGAACTAATGCGGCTGCTGGTGGATGAACACCAGTTGGGATGGGACAAAGCTTGGGACATCACTCAGAAAACCTTTGGGTTCACCAATCATACTGTTCTATCCGAAGCACTGGAACGTTGGTCATTGAGTATGTTTGGCAGCCTTTTGCCGCGACACTTGGAGATTATTTTTGAAATTAACCAACGTTTCCTGGATGAAGTTCGTGCCAAATATCCCGGTGACAATGAACGAGTTGCCCGAGTGTCGATTATTGAAGAAGGAGCAGAGAAACGGGTGCGGATGGCTTATCTGGCCTGTGTTGGCTCTCATGCCATTAACGGTGTGGCGGGACTACACACCGAAATCCTGAAACACGAATTATTACGAGACTTCTACGAACTGTTTCCACAAAAGTTCAGTAACAAAACTAATGGAGTCACCCCTCGTCGCTGGATTTTGCTTGCCAACCCCAAACTTACACTGCTAATTACAAACAAAATTGGTAAGGGCTGGATTAAGAATTTAGACGAACTCAAGCAGATAGAAGCATTCGTGAATGACGAGGAGTTTCGCGCCAACTGGCGACAAATCAAGCAGGAAAACAAGCATGATTTGGCAGAGTACATTCTGCAAACAACTGGTACTCGTGTTGATGCTAACTCCCTGTTTGATGTGCAAGTGAAGCGACTACACGAGTACAAGCGTCAGCATTTGAATCTGCTGCATGTCATCACGCTTTATAACTACATTAAACAGCACAGTAATGCAGATTTTGTGCCGCGAACTGTGATTTTTGCTGGTAAGGCGGCACCCGGTTACGCAACGGCAAAGCTGATAATTCAGCTGATTAACTCTGTGGCGGAGGTGGTGAATCATGACCCGGATATAGGCGATCGCCTCAAGGTCGTCTTTCTGGCAAACTACAACGTATCACTCGCACAGCGAATTTA
Organism: uncultured Stigonema sp.; assembly: GCA_964658145.1. GTDB lineage: Bacteria > Cyanobacteriota > Cyanobacteriia > Cyanobacteriales > Nostocaceae > Stigonema. Next base: position 634 of record CAZZYE010000854.1, on the reverse strand, counting down.
TCCAGCTGCTGACCTGAGCGAGCAAATCTCCACAGCAGGTAAAGAAGCTTCTGGTACAAGCAACATGAAGTTTGCGATGAATGGCACATTGACAATCGGCACACTAGACGGGGCGAATATTGAAATTCGCGATCGTGTGGGAGCCGAAAACTTCTTCCTTTTTGGACTAACGGCTCCCCAAGTCTCACAAACAAAAGCTACTGGATATCATCCGTGGGACTACTATAATAGTAATCCCCAACTTAAACAGGCGATCGACCAGATTGCATCGGGTTACTTCTCGAAGGGTGACAGCAATTTGTTTCAACCACTGGTAGAGTCCTTAAAAAACCGGGATGATTATTTGTTGTTTGCTGATTATCAGTCCTACATTGATTGTCAGCAGCAGGTCAGCCACACCTACCGCGACCAAGAAAACTGGCTGTATCGGTCAATTCTCAATACAGCACGCTCAGGCTACTTTTCCTCGGATCGGTCAATTCGCGAATACGCCCAAGATATTTGGCACGTTCAGCCAGTACACATTACTCTTGATGATGTTCAACAAAATATGGGGAAAAAGCTAATTGCTAATTGCTATAGCAATCCTAAATGATTTGTGAAAAATTTTAAGTTGTGTAGGGTGGGCAGTGCC
>CAZZYE010000853.1:0-3862 GCA_964658145.1 uncultured Stigonema sp. | reverse complement strand
ATAGCTGGATTATACAGGAGGTGAAAGCTGCAAGAGTTGCGATCGCCTCTGAGTTAAATGTACCAGCCCAAACAATCACATTAACTGAGGATGTAACCGTTGGCTGCAATATTGCCATGTGGGGAATTGAGTGGAACACTGGCGACCACATACTGTTATCAGATTGCGAACACCCTGGTATCATAGCAACAGCACGGGAAATTGGGCGGAGATTTGCTGTTGAAGTGACCGTCTGCCCCCTGATGGCAACTCTCAACGAGGGCGACCCCACCCAAGTCATTGCCCAACACTTACGCCCCACCACCCGTCTCGTAGTTTTGAGTCATGTCCTTTGGAACACAGGTCAAGTTTTACCTCTTGACAAAATTGCGGACTTATGCATAAGTCGCGATGTGAGACTGCTAGTAGACGCTGCCCAGTCCGTCGGCTTATTACCTTTGAACTTAACAGAATTGAGGGCTGATTTCTATGCCTTCACAGGTCACAAGTGGTTGTGTGGTCCTGGAGGTGTGGGAGGTTTGTATATCCGACCAGAAGTCAGAGAAAGTCTCAAACCAACGTTTATTGGTTGGCGTGGTGTTGTGGCAGATAGTCAAGGTCAGCCTGGGGATTGGTATCCAGATGGGCAACGCTATGAAGTGGGGACATCAAATTATCCACTTTACACTGGGTTGCGAACGGCGATCGCTATTCATCAGCAATGGGGAACACCAGAGGAACGTTATCAGCAAATTTGTCGCAACAGTGAATACCTCTGGCGACGGTTAGGAGATCTTCCCGATGTCAAATGTTTGCGCACCTCCCCACCAGAAAGCGGTTTAGTCTCGTTTCAACTCACGAATAATCAGGTCCAAACTAGCCGCCTACTGGTATTCTTAGAGTCACAAAGGATATTGACTCGCACAATAGTCAATCCAGACTGCCTACGCGCCTGCGTTCACTACTTGACTCTAGAATCGGAAATCGACCAGCTAGTTGACGGAATTCAAAGATTTTGCCAAATTGCTAATGGCTAATAGCTAATAGCTAATGGAAGATAGCAATTAGCAATTAGCAATCCAAAATGGAAAGACCAATTCTATATATAGCAATTACCAACCACGGCTTTGGTCATACTACCCGCACTGCAGCCGTAGCCGCGACAATTCAAAAATTATGTCCAGAAGTGCTGCTGATTATGGTGACAACGGCACCGCGGTGGTTACTAGAGTCCTATATAGAAGGCGATTTTATCCATCGTCCCCGTGCATTTGATTTGGGTGTGGTGCAAGCAGATAGCTTTATAATGGATAAAGCGGCAACTTTAGAAAAATTGCTTGAGATTAAGAAAAACCAGAATTCCATCATCGCTTCTGAAGTCAACTTTATCCGTCAAAACCGCGTCAATCTCATCTTGGCAGATATTCCCTTTCTTGCAAGCATTATTGCCCATAAAGCCGACATTCCTTGTTGGATGAGTAGTAATTTTGGCTGGGACTTTATCTACCGAGGTTGGGGTAGAGACGCGACCGATCGCGTCTTTACAGACATTGCTGATTGGATTAGTGATTGTTATTCGTCGTGCGATCGCTTGTTTCGTCTCCCTTTCCACGAACCAATGCAGGCTTTTAAAAATATTACAGACGTGGGCTTAATCGGTGGTTCCCCTCGTTATGCAGCCAATGAAATCCGAGGTATTTGGGGGATATCTGCCCCAGTAGAAAAAACCATTTTACTCACTTTTGGCGGCTTGGGTTTACAGCAAATTCCTTACCACAACTTGCAGCAATTTCCCCATTGGCAATTTGTTTGCTTTGATAAATCTGCCCCCGATCTACCTAACGTTATAAAAATTACCGACCACAAGTACCGCCCTGTGGATTTTATGCCCATTTGTGGGCGAGTCTTTTCTAAACCTGGTTTCGGCACTTTTTCTGAAGCCACACGACTGGGATTACCGATTGTTTCCGTAACCCGTGATGACTTTGCAGAAGCAGCTTTTCTACTAGAAGGTATTGCTAATTATAACCAGCATCAAATCGTGACTCCATCTGAGTTTTTTCAAGGTAATTGGGATTTTCTCAACCAACCACCCCAGCAACCCAAGCAATCCCAACCTATTGATAAGGATGGTAATGAAGCGATCGCACACGCCGTCATCGACTATTTTCAAAGTCTGTAAAAATAACTAATAACTATTGACAGATGACTCACTACCAAAAGCTACTCAGAATTTCCACCACTGGCAAATCTTTGCAAAATATCACCCCAAAGATTGAAGCCATAGTCGCAGAATCGGGAGTTGAAACCGGGCTTTGTACGCTTTTTTTACGCCACACCTCAGCAAGTTTACTAATTCAAGAAAATGCCGATCCAGACGTACTAAAGGATCTAGCCAACTTCATGGCAAAACTCGTACCAGAATCAGCACAGTACATTCACGACGCTGAAGGTTCTGATGATATGCCAGCACATATTCGCACAGTTCTCACCCACACTTCAGAAAACATTCCGATAAATCAAGGTCAATTGGTGCTGGGAACTTGGCAAGGAATCTATGTCTGGGAGCATAGGCAACGAAGTCATATGAGAGAATTGGTTGTCCACATTTCTGGATAGCGTTTATGTGGAAACGTGGCATGCTACGTCTCTAAATTTATGCGAGCTTGGAAATAAGAGACAGCATATTATGGATACTTTTAAAACTCCTCGACTGCAAGAATCCCTTGCTGACTATGTACTGAGGAACGTATCTCGGCTCAATGCCAACACGACCCTTCCTGCTTTATTGACCTAGCACAGCAAAGCTATCTACCTGTAGAGAACTATAGGATCTGGGCAGCGCTGTTTCCAGCCGACTTGTTGAAGCATCGGTTGTCCGTTATAGTCTGTGGCAGGTTTCCCTATACAAAGATAACCTAACGGTTCCCAATCGTTAGGAACACAAAGTAGTTGTTTGAGTTGTTCGTAATCGAGAATGGAAACCCAACCTGCACTGTATCCTTGCTCCGTAAGGGACAGCCAAAGATTTTGGATAGCGCACACACAACTCCATTTCAGCGTTTCATTAGTCCAAGTGGTACCTATTGTGTAGGTTTCCTTTGGGTATTCGCAAAACACTGCTAAACCAATGGGAGCATCTTCAATAGCCTCCAGTTTCAGACTTTTATGAAGCTTAAGCTTGTCTGCATCATTTACAAGATTTGCTTCCGCCTTTGTCCTGATCTTCAAGAAAGATTGCTTGAGTATTGCCTTTGTTCCTTGGCTGCGGACAACTACAAATCGCCAAGGCTCGCTCAATCCCACAGAGGGGGCACAGTGAGCAGCTGTAAGCGCTTTTTTCAACACAACTTCAGGGACATCGTCCTTGAGGAAATGTCGTGTATCACGCCTCAGCCTCAAGCAAAATTCTAATTCCATAAAGCTCTCCCTTCCCAGCGAATAGTAGCTTAGCGAGGTGAATAGCCTTCTTGCAAAAATTTATCAACTGTAATGTACTATACTATCAAGCGGATAGGCAAACAATAGTAGACATAATATTGGCAATCATGCTCTAGAGATAAAGTAGCATTTATTCTCCATATTTGCAAATGAATTTTGCCGCATGGTAAACCATTAGTTGTGGGCGGATCTCCCAATCAGCAAGAGGTGGTAGCCGCCGCCAGTTATAAAGCCAGAATTTATGGGATTCACTCTGCTATGCCTTCAAGAGTTGCGATCGCCAAATGTCCGAACCTCATATTTGTCCGTCCCCCCTACAAGGAGTGGGAGCCAAGTGGGCATGGATGATCCCGTATGGGACAAACCTTTCCACCAAATTCGCGCTCAGTTACTGTACGTTCGCTTATTTTGAGATCCAAAGGGGAATTAAAGCCTTAATATA
>CAZZYE010000852.1:0-3867 GCA_964658145.1 uncultured Stigonema sp. | reverse complement strand
TTCCCCACTCCCTACTCTCCATTACCCGAACTGTGAACAACAGATTAAAAGTCTAATAGCGAGACTAAGAGCGTGAAGTACTTCTTTCTATCTGAGGATTGGACAGTTGGCAGAGTGTGGGCATCTGATGGACTGTGGCAGATAACCGCATGGCGACGCCAGCCTGAAATTCAGCAAATGAATGTTTGTCTCGTGGAGCAAGGCGAATTGCTATGGCTTTATCGAGTTGAAGATGCCGTTTTAACTGTGGAAGTGAAGCCAAAAACACAAGTACAAGTAGGGACATCTAGTCAAGCTATCGGTCAAGTAGTACTCAGACGTTTGATGAGTGCCGAACAGGTGATCGAGCGCTTAGGGAGTGCTGAGGCGAGGTGTCAGTTGCAAAACATCCAATCAGTAGTGCAGTAGCGGTAATTGCTAATTGCTAATTGCTTGACTACGATTAGCCAGTCTTCCAGTCTTCCATTGGCCAGAAAAGTAGGCTTTACGTAGCCTGATCCTGCGTAGGTTACGTAAAAGCCACTATTTCCACGCTTGCAAACAGCGCCATCATATAGTTACACTTTTTAAAACATTCTCATTTTTGCGCTTGGCGATCGCTACCCTAAAAGGTGTAGGTATTGCCAAGCTACCCAGGCTGTCTCATTTATCAGGCAAACCTGGGGAAAAGCTCATGGCAATAACAAAAACATTGATAGAAGTTACTGGTGCGGCTTCTGCTGACACTAGAGCTTCGGTAAGAAAATTGCTTTGTAAACATAATTCATCTAGGAGGATCGTAGTCAATGGGACTACCCTGGTACCGAGTACATACAGTCGTTCTGAATGATCCGGGGCGATTGATTTCTGTACACTTGATGCACACAGCCTTAGTAGCCGGCTGGGCTGGTTCAATGGCTTTGTACGAACTAGCTATTTTTGATCCTAGCGATCCAGTACTTAACCCGATGTGGCGTCAAGGAATGTACGTGATCCCCTTCATGTCACGCCTGGGCGTCACTCAATCTTGGGGTGGATGGAACGTTACCGGCGGACCTGCAAGCGATCCCGGTTTCTGGTCATTTGAAGGCGTCGCCGCTGCTCACATCGTTCTTTCTGGATTGCTGTTCTTAGCTGCCGTTTGGCACTGGGTTTACTGGGATTTGGAAATTTTCCAAGACCCCCGCACTGGTGAACCTGCTCTCGACTTGCCAAAGATGTTTGGCATTCACCTGTTCTTATCTGGTCTGCTGTGCTTTGGTTTTGGTGCTTTCCACCTCACCGGACTATTTGGACCAGGGATGTGGGTTTCTGACGCTTACGGCTTAACTGGTCACGTTGCACCAGTTGCACCAGAGTGGGGACCTGCTGGCTTTAACCCGTTTAACCCAGGCGGTGTAGTTGCCCACCACATTGCTGCTGGTATCGTCGGCATTATCGCTGGTTTATTCCACCTGACAGTACGACCCCCCGAACGACTCTTTAAAGCCCTGCGGATGGGGAATATTGAAACCGTACTTTCGTCGAGTATTGCTGCTGTATTCTTCGCTGCATTCGTAGTTGCCGGTACCATGTGGTACGGTAGTGCTACTACCCCAATCGAACTCTATGGTCCTACCCGTTATCAGTGGGATCAGGGTTACTTCGCGCAGGAAATTGAGAGCCGCGTACAAGCAAGCGTTGCTGAAGGTGCAACCCTGAGTCAAGCTTGGTCGGAAATTCCGGAAAAACTCGCCTTCTACGATTACGTGGGCAATAGCCCCGCTAAAGGTGGTTTGTTCCGGGTGGGTCCAATGAACAAGACCAATGGCATTGCTTTATCTTGGCTGGGTCACCCAGTATTTAAAGATGCTGATGGTCGGGAATTGAGTGTGCGTCGTCTCCCCAATTTCTTTGAAACCTTCCCAGTGGTTATGACCGACAAAGACGGTATTGTCCGTGCTGACATTCCCTTCCGTCGGGCAGAATCTAAGTACAGCTTTGAGCAAGCTGGTGTGACTGTTGACTTCTATGGTGGCGATCTGAATGGTCAGACATTTACAGATCCAGCCGATGTGAAGAAGTATGCTCGTCAGGCACAGCTAGGTGAACCCTTCTTATTTGATGGGGATCAAAGTACAAGGTTTGGCAATTTAGCAATTGCGAAGCCAGATGGTGTATTCCGTACCAGTCCCAGAGGTTGGTTTACCTTTGCCCACGCCGTATTTGCTCTGTTGTTCTTCTTTGGTCACATCTGGCACGGTTCTCGGACAATCTTCCGAGATGTGTTTGCTGGTGTTGACGCTGACCTGGAGGAGCAAGTCGAATTCGGTGTCTTCCAGAAAGTGGGTGACTTGAGTACTAGGAAGAAAGAAGCTGTATAATGGAGTTTGTTAGTGGTTCGTTGTTAGTTGTTAGTTGTCAGAAATTACGACTAACCACTGTAGGGGGGAACGGTCGTTCGCCCCTACTAACCACTAACAACTCCTGTGACTATCATTACAGGCGGGATAAGTAGGAACGTTTGATATGGAAAGCATTGCTTACATCTTGATTTTCACTCTGGCGATAGGAACTCTTTTCTTTGCGATCGCATTTCGCGAACCTCCTCGCATTCAGCAGAACAAAGACGAATAGTAGGTTACCCCTTTGGTCACTACAGAAGAGCTTTTGACGGCTAATATTTAAATTTTTTAACCGCTGTTACGATCCTGAATAACAGTGGTTATTTATCTTTACTAATGAATAAAACTCTGATATAATTGGCAATCTGGAAGTCAATGCATGACCAGATATGTTTTTGTGCGCTAGGATCAGAAAGGATGTAGGTGTAGATTGCTTTAAAGGCGCTTGCATGTACATCGCTAGGAGGCAAAAACTTTACGGAGAATAAAACCAGGAAACAATCAGCATGGTCAATCAGAAATTAACCGCTACTGAAATTGGATTTACTCACGACGATTTCGCTGCTCTACTTGACAAGTACGATTATCACTTTAGCCCAGGCGATATTGTACCAGGGACAGTTTTCAGTATAGAGCCACGCGGCGCACTGATTGACATAGGTGCTAAGACAGCAGCATATATACCTATACAAGAAATGTCTATCAACCGGGTAGATAGCCCGGATGAAGTTTTACAATCAAATGAAACGCGGGAATTTTTCATCCTTACAGATGAAAACGAGGATGGTCAACTAACACTTTCCATTCGCCGTATTGAGTACATGCGGGCTTGGGAGAGAGTCAGGCAGTTGCAAGCAGAAGATGCTACAGTTCGTTCTGGCGTCTTTGCTACCAATCGTGGTGGTGCTTTGGTGCGAATTGAAGGATTGCGGGGCTTTATTCCCGGTTCCCACATCAGCACCCGCAAACCTAAAGAAGAATTGGTAGGTGAAGATCTGCCTTTGAAATTCTTAGAAGTAGACGAAGAACGCAATCGCCTTGTATTATCTCATCGTCGAGCGCTGGTAGAGCGTAAGATGAACCGCTTAGAGGTCGGCGAAGTAGTGATTGGTACAGTACGCGGTATTAAACCATACGGTGCATTTATTGACATTGGTGGTGTTAGCGGTCTACTTCACATCTCCGAGATTTCCCACGAACATATTGATACACCTCATAGCGTGTTCAATGTCAATGATGAAGTAAAAGTTATGATCATTGACTTAGATGCAGAACGGGGTCGTATTTCTCTGTCTACCAAACAGTTGGAACCTGAACCGGGTGACATGATTAAGAACCGCCAACTGGTATATGATAAAGCAGAGGAAATGGCTGTTAGGTATCGGGAACAGCTGCTTGCTAAACAGCAAGGTATTACTGTTGCGCCTGCTGAAGAAGTAGTTTTGGCTGAAGGTGAGGAAATACCGCCAGCTATGGAAGAAGAAGTTCCACCAGCTATGGAAGA
>CAZZYE010000851.1:0-3874 GCA_964658145.1 uncultured Stigonema sp. | reverse complement strand
TTAGCAATTAGCAATCAGCAATCAACAATCTTACTTGCACTCCTCCATCAATAATATGACTCCCTGAACTTGCGCTCCTGTACTGATTAATGGGGTGCAAACAACTTGGCACTGGATCGCCCTACCTCGGCGGTTTGTAGCGTCCAATAGTACTTCATAAGATTCCGACTCCCCAGTCATAATTGCCCGCATGGGCTGTTTTAGTGGCTCTAGGGGTAGACCAATATCCAAGCTCATCAAGTGCTGCAAAAAAACTTCATCAGCGCGCAAACCCCACAATTCCTCAGATCGACGGTTCCAGATTAGGATCTGCAAACCAGGGTCGAGAACTACCACTCCAGCGCGGAGGCTGGTGAGGATGGATTCTAAAAAGCTGTTAACTCGGTTGAGTTCCTCGCTGCGCAAGCGCAGTTCTTGGTTGATTGTCTGCAATTCCTCGTTGGTAGATTGGAGTTCTTCATTCATCGTCTCCAGTTCTTCGTTGGTTGACTGGAGTTCTTCGTTAGTAGTTTCTAGGTCCTCCACGGTTGATTGAAGTTCTTCGTTAGTAGTTTCTAACTCTTCGTTAGTAGATTGGAGTTCTTCATAGGCTGTTTCTAACTCCTGGTTAGCCTGTACCAGCTCGTTTTGCAGCTGCTTAAAGCGAGTAACGTCATTGAAGATCAGCTTTATACCCAGTAGCTCATTTTTTCCATCTAGCAAAGGTATGATACTTACATCCAAAGATCTCATTTCCCGCTCAGGGGTGAGCCATTCTATTTCCTTTAAGGTAATGGCGCGACAATTGTTGCGAACTTGGTCGATAGGCGATCGCAACTCTACTGGGCGGTAGGAAATTTCTAAGTCTTGCAATGGGCGACCCAAATCTTTAGGATTGAGATTAAAAAATGTCCGGGCTTGAGCGTTTGCTACTAATACTGAGTTATTAAGATCCAGAATTATTTGAGCAACCGGATCAATCTCGAAGGCTGCTTCATGAATGCGGATTTGTTCAACTATTTCTGGGATGGGTTGCTGGTTGTGGGGGTGCGCCATGGAAAGCAGGATGTCGCGACGGTTGCCATTTGGGGTTTTAGTAAATATCCGTTGCCGCAAATCAACAGGGGTGAAGGAGTGGTTGCGAGTAAACAACATTTCGGCTTTGCCCAAAAATAGAAACCCGCCGTCATTTAAAGCAAAGTGAAAGCGATCTAGGATTTTAGATTGAGTTTCTGTGTTGAAATACATGAGGGTGTTACGGCACAAGAGCAGGTCAATCCTACCTATGGGTGCATCCTGAACTAAATCGTGGCGACCAAAGATCACGCACCGGCGCAGATCTTTCTGGACAATGTATCTACTATTGACTTGATCGAAGTACTTATCTAGCAGGTCAGAGGGAATTCCTTGAACTTCCTTATCACTGTAAGAAGCATGACGAGATTGGTTGAGAGCATCTGCATCCACATCCGTCGCGAAAACTTTCACTCGCCCCGCGTACTGTTCCATGCCTAATGCCTCAGCCAGCAACATGGCTATGGTGTAGGTTTCTTGTCCGGAAGCGCATCCCGCACTCCAGACCCGAATTGGTTTGCTGATCGGCTTGTTGGCAACGATCGGGGGAATGATCTCCGATGCTATGTATTCCCAAGCTTGTGGTTCTCTAAAGAAAGCGGTGACGTTGATTAAAATTGTATTAAATAGCTCAACAAACTCGTCCGGGTGTACCTCTAAGTAGTCAAGATAATCACTGTAGTTTTCGATATTAAGCGACTGCATACGCTTGCAAATGCGGCGGCTTAAGCTTGTACGCTTATAGCCACTGAAATCAAAACCACGGTTACGTTTGATGTAGTCTAAAAGGTTGTCTAATTCTGGGTTGGGTTCTGTAAGGGTCACAAATATAGCTGTTTATAGTCGATGGTCCACAAATTATTTTAACTACTCCCTCAAAAGAAAAATTTTGGGCGTTGCTTTCTTGAGGTATGAATCCGGATGTAGAGACGTAGCAGTGCTAAGTCTCTACAATGATTTCTCGTTCCCAGCCTCTGGCTGGGAATGCAGTCTTAGGGGCTGCTGCCTCATTGCTTGCAAAATATGGAGGCAGCAGCCCGCCAATTAGGCATTCCCATGCAGAGCATGGGAACGAGAACTGCTATAATGATTCATCTGGAAATCAGTTTTTAACTAAGTTCAATAAGGCAGGGGCGATCGCCTCTAGGGCAAGTATAAAATCAACAGCACCAGTTGCAATAGCCGCTTTTGGCATACTGTAATACTCACAAGTTGCCTCACTTTGGCAATCACTGTGCCGCCCATTAGTTTAACCGCCTCTACTCCTGTTGCTCCATCGCCATCCATACCAGTTAGGACAACAGCGATTACCTTTTTTAGGAAACTAGTAGCAGCAGACTGAAACAGCACATCGCCTGCGGGACGGACACGGTGTACTTTTTCTGCATCGGACAAAGATAGGGTATAATCTAGGTTAATTACTAAATGATGGTTGGGAGGAGCGATGTAAACCGTCCCTGGCTTTAACATATCCCCTGCCTCTGCCTGCTTCACCTGTAGGAGTGTACGCTTACTCAAAATCTCAGCCATCAGACTCGGGTAGCTGGGACTTAAGTGCTGCACTATCACTATCGGTGCGGGAAAATCTTTAGGTAAATTTGATAATATTTTGCTTAAAGCTTTCAGTCCGCCGGCAGATGCCGTCAGCACGATTATATAATTGTCAGCTATCATTTTTTAGTTTTCCGTTTTCCGGAGTTGGATTTATTTCCGGTTCTGCCGTAACATCGTTGTGGTTGAGTAGCACTTGGCGGATAACAGCGGCACTGTCCTCGGCATCCTGTGCGTTCTCTTCCAATCGTGTTGCTGACAAACTTTGGTTGCGATCGCGCATTCGGCTAGCCATGCGACGCGCTAGAGATGATTTCTCCTCTAGTGCCCTGAGAGCGCTCCATAGTGCATCCTCTAAGGCATGGGATTGCTTTGACAGCAGACTTTCCGACGAGTAAGCGTGACCAATGCGACAGCGGAAGCGCAACAAATCTCCCTCATTTATTTCCCACAGAGTGCCGCCACAATCTGGACAGCCGAAGGTCGATGGGTTCCCGGCTCTTTCGTCACTATTTAGCACCGACATATTCGCCTCCACCAATTTAGATTCAATTTCCATCTCCCGGGAGACAGAGTTTTCTTCTACCTCTATCGGCTTGTTAGCTAGATTTACCAGGACACTTGGAATATCTGCCAGTGGTAAAATATAATCAATGCCGTCTACATTCTCGATAGCACTGCGTGGCATTCCTGTATACATAGCATCATCTGGGGACTGAACAACTGCCACACCCTTCCGCATTTTCACTGCCTTCAGTCCTGCCGTGCCGTCGTCCAGTACACCTGTTAACACAATGCCGACCACTCGCCGCCCGTAAGATTGCGCCGCACTACGAAATAATGGATCGACAGCTGGGCGATGGCTGTTTTCTCTCGGACCCTTTACCAAACTAATGTATCCGGGTTTAACTAGTAAGTGATAGTCTGGTGGAGCAACGTAGATCCGCCCCTTAACAATTGGTTCATCATTCTGCGCATGGGACACTGGTAACCCTGAGACTTTATTCAAGATACGAGGCAAAACACTTGTGCCATGAGATGGAACGTGAAGCACTATAAATATAGTAGCATTCAGATCGGGCGGTAACTTTTTTACAAAATTAATCAGAGCTTCGACTCCGCCTGCCGAAGTTCCGACCACAATGATATCATGTCCGGGCATTTGTCTGTCCTTCCAAGAGCCGCGCCAGTGAAAAAATACTCAAGTATAAACATCAGTTTAACAAAATAGGAATACTTCCTCACCTAGCTTTAAATAGATATAGTGGTT
>CAZZYE010000850.1:0-3875 GCA_964658145.1 uncultured Stigonema sp. | reverse complement strand
CCTTAAAAAGGGGGGAAATAGCAGAACTTTTTAAGGGGGGTTGGGGGGATCTTCAAGGAGTGACGCTTCTAACTGAACTATATTGGGAGTCATGTAGTCCATGCAGTAAGCTTAAAAGCAGCTACCATACACAAAATTGACTACCCCATATGTTTTGGCGACTACTGGCAACGGTACTTTTGGCAATTAGTATGTTTTCTGGGGCAAAACCAGCTTTAGCAGATTGGACTCATCCGCTGTCATTCAGCAATGCTTCATTGGCACGACACGATTTTTCTAGTCAAAGCTTACAAGCGGCTGAGTTTTCTAACGCTAATCTGGAACTGGCTAACTTTACAAATGCTGACTTGCGGGGAGCAGTGTTAAGTGCTTCGGTGATGACAAAGGCGAACCTACACAAAGCAAATTTAACCAATGCAATGGTAGATCAGGTAAACTTGAGTGGGGCTGATTTGAGTGATGCTGTTTTTACAGAAACCCTTTTGCTTCGTGCTGTATTTACTAATGTGAATATAACTGGAGCAGATTTTACAGATGCAATTTTAGAGCGGGCGCAAATCAAAGAACTGTGTAAAAAAGCTAGTGGCGTGAATTCTAAAACTGGCGTGGAAACTCGTGATTCTCTGGGATGTTAATGAAGCGTGTTGGTGTAATTGGTGGCGGACAACTAGCATGGATGATGGGTGGTGCAGCTTCTAAGCTAGGAGTGAATTTGGTGGTACAAACTCCTAGCGTCAACGATCCAGCTGTGGCGATCGCCCAAGACACCGTTCTTGCACCAGTAGATGATGCCATTGCTACAGCTGAGTTGGCAAAAAAATGTGATGTCATCACCTTTGAAAATGAGTTTGTGAATTTAGATGCTTTGTTACCCTTAGCTCAGCAAGGTGTTTGTTTTCGTCCGAAACTGGAAGCACTGGCTCCCCTTTTAGATAAATATCACCAGCGTTGCTATTTACGCGATTTGGGTTTACCCATACCCAAGTTTTTCGCCCTTGAGGGAGTAGGGGGAGATGAGGGAGATGAGGGAGTAATATCATCCTCCTCATCCTCCTCATCCCTCTGTAACCTAGGTTTTCCAGTGGTTCTGAAAGTTCGCCGTCATGGTTATGATGGTCAGGGTACTTTCATAGTTAAGGATATCGATACTCTAAAGCAAAAAATTGAATTTTATAACACAAAAAGTAAATTAAGTCAATCAAATCTTTTATTAGAAGAATTTATACCTTTTGAACGGGAACTGGCGGTAATTGCGGCACGGTCTGTAAGTGGTGAGGTTGTGACTTACCCAGTTGTAGAAACTCAACAAGAACAAGAGGTTTGTCGGCGGGTGATTGCGCCTGCTGATATTACACCAGAACTAGCAGCCAAAGTAGAGGATATTGCTCACACCTTACTAAATAGCCTAGAAGCAGTGGGAGTTTTTGGAATTGAGCTATTTCTCACTACTGATGGTAAGGTGCTAGTAAACGAAATTGCACCCCGCACCCACAATTCTGGACATTTTTCCCTAGACGCCTGCGAAACTTCTCAATTTGAGCAGCATTTACGAGCAGTTTGTGGGTTGCCTTTGGGTAATACTGCTTTGATTTGCCCCTGTGCTATGATGATAAACCTTTTAGGATATGAAAATTACCAAAGCGAATACATTACTAAACGTCAGCAACTAAAACAAATTCCCCAAGCTCACGTTCACTGGTACGGTAAAAATGAATCACGTCCTGGGCGTAAGCTAGGACATGTCACGGTTTTGCTGGATAATAGAGATGCATCTTTGGCAAGTGCGATCGCTCACACTATAGAATCCATCTGGTATTCGAGTTAAAGTAGCGAAAAATTTTCAATTTTCTACACACAAAATCATTTAGATAGCTATAATGGAGGAGTTGCACTGCTACGTTGGTGACTGCCATAAAGTTTTTTGATCTATGCCTTGAATGATAAGGGAACCATAAGATCTCGTGGCAGTAGACCGGGCATGTACCCGGAAACTTTAAACGATGAGTTTGGTGCCCACCTGGTTTAACCAGGTCATAAACTTAGGTAAAACGGCGTTGCGGTGCATTTAAAACAATTTAGCTCCCGAAGTCAACTAAGACTTGGGAGCTTTAATTATTAAAATAAGTTATATAGCTGATAAATAATTAAAAATTAGAAATCAAAAATGCCATCCTAATACTTCACTATTATTGTGGCTTTATTGATTATGCTAATACTATGTGTATTAACTTAAGAATAAGAAATGGCTGTCCTATTTTGTGAAGGAAAAACCTGTGTAAGATCATGTTCTGTTGAACATTTATGTAAAGTTTGTAGTTGCGAGCGAAGACAGGGCAACTAGGAGCCATTGAACTTACAAGTAATAACCCGAACTTGATATAAGTTGATTCTAATTTAGGTGTATATAAGAGTTAAAATTTCCAAAATTGGGTGAGTTATTGGTTAAAGCTGTAAAAAAATTGTTAGACAAACAAATTAATAGCGTGTTTCCAGCCTCAGTCTTAAAACTAGACAATGGTTTATCGTTGATTCATCAAGAAATTCCCATCACGCCTGTGGTGGTAGCAGATATTTGGGTACGTGCTGGTGCACACCTTGAGCCAGAATCTTGGTTCGGTATGGCTCACTTTTTAGAGCACATGATATTCAAAGGTACTGAGAAGCTACCTCCTAGAGTATTCGATCAGAAGATTGAAAACCAGGGTGGAGTAACAAATGCGGCGACAAGCTATGATTACGCCCATTACTCTCTTACCACAGCTTCCCCCTACCTAGAGGATACTTTGCCTTACTTGGGTGAACTACTACTTAATGCAGCGATCCCAGAAAATGAATTTAGCCGCGAACGGGATGTGGTGTTAGAAGAAATCCGTCAGGCAAACGACGATCCAGATTGGATAGGATTTCAAGCTCTCATTTCCAGCGTTTACCAACGCCATCCCTATGGACGTTCTATAATGGGTAGTGAACGAGAACTAATGCAGCATTCACCAGAAGCAATGCGCTGTTTTCACCGCACTCACTACCAACCAGAAAACATGACGGTGGTGATTGTCGGCGGAATTGCCCAAGAGCATGCTCTAGAATTAGTCAACAGCTCGTTTGTGAATTTTGCCGATCCTAGCTGTGATTGTCCACAACCAAAAGAGGTAGTACCAGTCATAGCTGGAATTCGCCGCCAAGAAATTTATTTGCCGCGACTTGAGCAAGGGCGGTTGCTCATGGCATGGACTGCACCAGGAGTGGAACAACTCCGCTCCGCTTATGCTTTGGATTTGCTCTCAGCATTACTAGCAGAAGGGCGGACTTCTCGTTTAGTGCGCGATTTGCGAGAAGAGCAGCAACTGGTACAAGGTATTTGCAGTAATTTTTCGCTACAACGCGAATCTAGTTTATTTACAATTACCGCTTGGTTAGAACCAGAACAAATAGAGCGTGTAGAAAGCTTAATTCGCCTTCATTTGAATGATTTGCTGAGCTTTGGAATAAGTGAGCAGGAATTAGCCCGGTGTCAACGGTTGCTGTGTAATGACTATGCGTTTTCTACTGAAACGCCAAATCAACTTGCAGGACTTTATGGTTACTACAACACGATCGCCCAAGCTGAGTTAGCGGTAACTTATCCCCAGCAAATTCAGTCCTTTGATCCCCAAGAACTACAACAATTAGCACAAGAGTATCTTTCCCCTAATAATTACACAGTTACCCTACTCAAACCCAGGTAATGTTAGTGGAACTGGCTAATGGCTAATGGCTAATGTTCAGAGGGAACAGGGAACTCTTAACAGTGTATCCTACGGATGGGCGCCGTGGGATTGAAGCAAGGACGCAGTTTATATGAGCGCTTACGCCAGAACGAATTTCATCTTTCTTAA
>CAZZYE010000849.1:0-3886 GCA_964658145.1 uncultured Stigonema sp. | reverse complement strand
CCACTCCCCACTCCCCACTTCCCAGTAGTTCGTTAATCCAACTCTAGAATCAATTGCAGTGGAATTTCTACCCAATCGATGTGGTGGTTAAGTTCATTGCCCAAGGCGCTGATGATTTTCTCCAAAAGAAAAGCATCTAGAAGCACTTGCAGCTCAGCTTTTGTGTTAGGTAAAAATGAGTAGTTGCCTGCAGTTTCTAGATAACTATTTAGGAAAGCAGCACTTACCCACTTATACCAAAACTTACTCCAAGCTTCCATCACAGGGAGATTCTCATTGCGAATCATTCCACTTTCTCTTTGATTGCGTAACGCCAAAGTAACAGCGTAGTTGAACGATAACAGCATTCCCGCCACATCTCGTAGAGGCGATCGCTTCATCCGTCGTTCACTCAAACTGCGAGCCTCTCTACCTTCAAAATCAAAGACAATGAAGTCTTTCCCCGTGTAAAGCACTCGCCCCAGATTGTAATCCCCATGATAACGAGTACGCATGGTAGTAATTTTTTGGTTGATGATTGACTGGAAGCGTACCAGAATCTCCTCTTGGCGGCTAAGGACAGCCGTTGCCAGTGTTTGGGTGTCGGGTGGTAGAAAGTTCAGTCGGTCTTTCAACAATAAAAATACTTGCCCTGTCAGGTTGCGGGCATATTGGTAGATAGAGCGCTGGTATAAAGATGAAAAGGGTTCTGGTACTAAGTCAGGATTATCTTGAGCGGAAGCTAGGGCAATATGGAGTTCCGCCGTACATTTACCCAATAGTTGGGCGCTTACCAAGTAGGAACCGATGGTGTGGGTAGCTAATTCAGGAATCTCAACCCCCTGTAAATCTAACAGAGAACCTGTGGGAACAGGCACTTCTGTAAGATCTGCCTGCTGGGTTGTCACCAGATCAAAGTAATCCTGCAAGCTATCGAGGGTATAGTCCCAGCCACTTCGGGTATCTGGGATAAACTCTTGCAATATCCCTACAGTCACGTACCCTAGCCCTGTGCCATTTAAGCGGCGGTACTCTAGTGCTCCAGCAATAGTGGCAAAGTGTTTTAAGTCTTTTTTCTGACTGAGGAAACGCCGAATTTCTAAATCGGGGTGCATACCATCCTCAACTTTGCGGAAGAATTTTAGGAACAGGCGATCGCCATATATGACATAAGTATTCATTTGTTCCCCCTTCAGCACAGTTGATTCGAGATCCGAAGCATCTCCGCTTAACTGGGAAAATAAATCAGTAGCTGTCGCCACCAGTTCTCCTACCATTCCTTTATATGAACGATTATGAGCAATGGCATCCAGTGGGAAGTCAAGAAAGTCTTTGTCGGCTACGGCATCAAATAAAATCCCGGATTGAAGCCTCGCCACCACAGCTTGAGGCATTTCTGTCAAAAGTTCCGTCGCTTGCTCACCTTCAGCATAAGCTAGTAGCAGCATGTAAGTTTCGGGGTTTCCTCGGATATAATCCACCTGCAACCAAACCATCATGGCTGTTCTGATTTCTGACTCCTGAGTCCTCATCTCAGTACTCAACTCACCAGTTAGGACTGTATAAGGCAACGGAATCGCCTCAATAATTTTTGCCGATTGAATAGTCTGGGTTGTGCCGCCAAACCAGGTACAGGTATACAAGTAATCAGACAAAATAGATTCCAGTTGAGACACAAAATTTCGTGTCTCTGAAGACTGTGGTTGAGAAAAAACATTTTGCCACTGATCGCTGAGAACTAGCGTCGGTAAATCAGCTTGAGTTTTAGGCGGTTGGGTCAAGGTAAGTTTACGTTTGAGAGTAAACCAGTAGAACCCGTAGGGACTAAGACTGAGGAAGTAGGGTGACTCTCCAATGGCAGGAAACTCTGTCTGACCAAAAACTTCTACCGGTTCTAGCCCATCAAAGGCTGATAGGTCTAATTCGACGGTTTGGACAAACCGGGACAAATTTGCTACTACCAGAATGTGTTCTTCTTCGTAGGTGCGGGTAAAGGCAAGAACTTTGCGGTTATTTGGGCGCAGTAATTCAAAGTTTCCTCGACCCAATGCTTGGAAACGCTTACGGGTAGCAATCAGGCGTTTCATCGCATACCAAAGGGAGTTGGGGTTAGCCCGTTGTGCTTCTACGTTGACTGCCTCATAGTGATATTCCGAATCAACGATGACGGGTAAATACAACCTTTGGGGGTTAGCGCGACTGAAACCCGCGTTCCGGTCGGAAGTCCAATGCATTGGTGTGCGGACACCATTGCGATCGCCCACATAAATGTTATCTCCCATACCAATTTCATCTCCGTAGTAAAGCACGGGAGTTCCAGGCAGAGACAATAGCAAACTATTGAGCAACTCAATTTCACGGCGGTCATTCCCCAGCAGGGGTGCTAACCTGCGGCGGATACCTAAGTTAACTCTCATTACAGGGTCTTGTGCATAAACCCGATACATGTAGTCCCGGTCTTCATCTGTGACCATTTCCAGAGTAAGTTCATCGTGGTTGCGCAGGAACAGTGCCCACTGGCAGTTATCGGGAATTGGTGGAGTCTGCTGCAAGATATCAACAATCGGGAAGTTGTCTTCCATCCGCAGTGCCATAAATAAGCGAGGCATGAGGGGGAAATGAAAGTTCATTTGGCACTCATCCCCATTCCCGTAATATTGTGCAGCATCCTCGGGCCATTGATTTGCCTCAGCTAGAAGCATGCGGTTGGGGAATTTTTCGTCTATACGTGCTCTGAGATCCTTCAGTAAAGCATGGGTTTCCGGTAGGTTTTCGCAGTTAGTCCCTTCGCGTTCGTACAGATAAGGCACTGCATCTAGGCGCAGTCCATCTACCCCCATCTCTAACCAAAAATCGAGAACCTCGAAGACCGCCTCGCGCATCTGGGGATTTTCATAGTTTAGATCCGGTTGATGAGAGTAGAAGCGATGCCAGTAATATGCTTTGGCGATCGGGTCCCAAGCCCAGTTAGAAGACTCAAAGTCTTGGAAAATAATTCGAGCCTCTTGGTATTTTTCTGGGGTGTCACTCCAAACGTAAAAATCTCGCTCCTGACTGCCCTTAGGCGCACGACGTGCCCGTTGAAACCAAGGATGCTGGTCAGATGTGTGGTTAACAATTAACTCGATAATGACGCGAATACCCCGCTGATGGGCTGCTGCCAAAAACTCTTTGAAATCTTCTAACGTGCCATATATAGGATTGACACTGGTGTAGTCAGCAATATCGTAACCATCATCCTTCAGGGGTGAGGGAAAAAATGGCAGCAACCAGACGGCAGTCACACCTAAGTCTTGTAAGTAATCTAGTTTTTCTGTCAACCCCCGAAAGTCACCAATTCCGTCACCATTGCTGTCAGCAAAGGCACGAACAGGCACTTCGTAAATAATGGCGTTCTTGTACCACAAGGGGTCGGATTTCAAAATTGAGTTTTGCATTTTACCTTTCAACCTTTACTAGGACATCTACTGGTTAAACTTAGATCTTGCACCTAGCGACTGTAAGTCGCGGCTACACAGACAAAACCCGCCTTTGCGGGTTTCAAACCCTTGATTTTCTCTGAGTCCGCGTAGGCGGACTTGGTTTGTATAGCCAAGCCTGCGCTACAGGAGGGTTTCCCGACAGAGGCGACTGGCGCGCGAATTATATTCGCCAGGGGTTGGTGCTGTTGCATGATTTAAGCGTATAAACATCTACAAAAAAATAACGCCTGTGTCAATTAATCAGAGTTTTTTTTAACATTTATGCGTTTAAATAAATGTTACAAAATTAACCCTCTCATCAATTACCCAAGTAAATACAATGGTAGACTAAGTTAATAAAATAGCTGAAATTTGCCATCTAATCAAGGTAAGAATAAGACATAATTAATTGATTTTTTAAAAGAATAGACAATATGATTCAGAGG
>CAZZYE010000848.1:0-3903 GCA_964658145.1 uncultured Stigonema sp. | reverse complement strand
CATTAAGTACCATATCCTTCCATATACTCAGGATTGGTAGAGAGATCTCCGGGACCAGAACCTGCACCGATATAAGCTTGGGCTGTTTCTAAGAAGGATGGAACTGATTCCGTGTTTGCGGATGGTAGTTTTTGCCGCTTACTAGTGAGAAACTCTGCAAAGTCCAGAACCTCTTGTTGCTCAGCAGGAGACAGTGTCTGGAGCGCTTCAATGACTTGCTGTTGAATGGGCTGCATAGGGGAAATCCTCGTCTGGCATTAAAATCAATTATTATGCATGATCTAGTGCGCGGTATTTCAACCGCACTTGGATTAAACAAAAGCGATCGCCTACTACTAACAAAGCCGTGACCTCTACAAGCAATTGGGTCAACAGCAGAATATTGCAAACCAGTGAAATAACCTGGCTAATTGCTACCGTAATTTACGTGATTACGCGGACGCGATTGAGTATTACCAGCACAGCGGAACTTTGTTTGTGTAGCCAAGCCAGTGCGCATGATGAGTGTTTCCTGATAGAGGCGACTGGCGAGCGACTTCCAGTCGTCGGGGTTTCATGAGATTATTTTCTTCCCAGAGTCATAGAAGAGCGCTAAATAGGAATTCCTATTCAGGAGGTTTAATATCATGTCCGTTTGAACACTTAACAAATTTTGGGCTGGAAAAAATGACAATTGCCATGAATAACCCATTTTGGGTTTATCCCATATTGGGTTTTATGATGCTATGGGAAACTTTTAAGAAGCAAGCTAGGTGCTACTAATGGTGCTTACTATTGGAAAGAACTGAATCAATTAATAAAATGTTCAGAACTTTCCGAAGAAGATTTTTCTGCCTTTGTGAGAAAAACTATTACTGAAAACCCCGCAGCATTATATGTGGAAGATAGTAACTACTGGCAACTAATTAAGTAATGAATGACTGAAAAGAGTAACCAGTCAGCGAATAGCAAATATTGATATAGCAATCCTATTTGATTTATGAGAAAATACTGAGCTTCAGAAACCAGGTATCTGGGAGATACGGATGAGTCCAGCGCTGCAAGAAGGTTTCTTTATCTCACGAATGATTTAGGAATGCTATAAAGTTTAGTGATTAAAGAGTGAGAGTTGTTCAAAAAGCTGTATTCCTTTAGGTTTCTCCTGCCTGATTAAACTGTGTAAGTAGTCACCAATTGCTTTGGCTAATAGTACAGGTACAGCATTACCTATTTGTCGGTACTTAGAGGCTGTCGAACCGTAAAAAACCCACGAATCTGGAAAAGTTTGAATCCTTGCACACTCTCGGACCTCGAGGGGGCTTCCCGCTTTCTTAGCAATTCGCTTGCAGTTAGGAGATTGCTTCACTTCGTTCGCTTCGGACATAAATATTTTTGCATAAGTACTTATAACGGAATTCGGTTCAGTTAAGATAATGTACCTACCGTCAACTCCTGTAGAGACGCGACGCCAGTCGCCTAGGCGCGGGAAACCCGCCTCATGCGCGCTGGCTCAACTTTCGCGTCTCTACACATTTAAAATTCCTACCGATCAGCCCTAACTGAACGGTATTGACTTATAACGGAAGTCGGTCGGTTCATCTCGTAGAATTGACCACATGGTAAGGGCGCGGAAACCGCGCCCCTACGGTAAGGTGGTCTACCCAAATCAATATTGCGCTTCCCAGCCCTACCGAAACAACAGCATGTTTGACTATTTCTATCAATGCATAAGTCCTATATAATAAGGATTTATTAGAATTCCATAATGATTTCATTGCAATATATAGAAAGTTTCTATTCCACCGCGTTAGTCTGGTCATAGGACCTCTTTGAGCGGCATTGCTGAATTTGAGGATGAATTGTTCTTTGTACCTTTGCTACGAGTGCGTGAACTTTTCATGCAGTTAATCAGCTTGTATCAGAATCGACCAAAACTGTACGCAGGATAATATTGAGTTGGATCGGATGAAAACACTGTTGCTCTACCCCCAATTTCCCCAGTCCTTTTGGTCTTACGATCGCGCTATGGAAATGGCAGGACTCAAAGCAGCCATTCCGCCCTTGGGAATTATTACCTTTGCAGCACTCCTACCTAAAGATTGGGAAATCAGATTTTATGACCGCAATGTCAGCCTTGAGACAGAGGCAGATTGGGAGTGGTGTGAGCTAGTTATTCTCTCTGCTATGCTGGTGCAGAAACCGGATTTCCATGCCCTAATTCAAAAAGCCGTGCAGTTAGGCAAAAAAGTAGCAGTTGGTGGACCCTACCCCACGTCTGTGCCGCAAGATGCCCTTGACTCGGGAGCGCTTTCTCAGATAGGCAGAGATCCCCAAATAAAACCAGGACAATAGAAAAGTGAATGATACCAAAGCTGAGCTTTTGTGTCTAAGATAAATAAAAGTAATATTACTTATTGTTACGTAAATATTTTTTACATTATACCCTGTGTAAATGCTAAAATCCTAATCTAAGAAGTTAGGATACCTCAATGCCAGTTGCAGCTAACTCAATCAAGTTTGGTACAGACGGCTGGCGGGGCGTGATTGGCGATGATTTCACCTTTGAACGTCTAGCCTTGGTCGCACCAATTGCCGCAAAAGTATTATTTAATACGTATGGTGAAGAAGTAAATAGCCGTACAATTATTGTGGGTCACGATCGCCGATTTATGGCGGAGGACTTTGCCCTGAAAGTCGCAGATGTTGTCTCTGCTGCTGGATTTGATGTCCTACTAAGCGAAGACTATGCCCCAACCCCGGCTTATAGTTGGGCGGCAAAACAACACAATGCTTTAGGCGCATTGGTAATTACCGCCAGTCATAATCCAGGTAAATATTTAGGATTAAAAGTCAAAAGCGCTTTTGGTGGTTCTGCACCGTCAGAAGTTACCAAAGAGATAGAAGCACTTTTATCTGATGAAGTACCGACAGCATCCACCCCAGGTAAAATAGAGAAGTTCAATCCTTGGCACAGTTATTGTCAAGCACTATCCGGTAAAGTCAATATTGCTAAAATTCGCGATGCTATACAACACGGCCTCCTGACGGTATTTGCTGATGTTATGCATGGCGCGGCGGCTGGCGGTTTGGCGATGCTACTCGGTAATGAAGTCAAAGAAATTAACAGCAATCGCGACCCCATGTTTGGTGGCGGTGCGCCAGAACCATTGCCTAAATACCTTTCACAGTTATTTGAGGTGATGCGGACTCACCGAGAAACGAATCCAACTTCTTTATCTGTAGGATTAGTATTTGACGGGGACTGCGATCGCATAGCAGCTGTAGATGGCGCAAGCAACTTCCTCAGTTCACAAGTCTTAATCCCCATATTAATTGACCACTTAACCTTACGACGCGGCTTCACAGGTGAAATAGTAAAAACAGTCAGCGGTTCTGATTTGATGCCTCGTGTGGCAGCACTTCATAAACTGTCAGTTTTTGAAACACCCGTAGGTTATAAATATATTGCTGATAGAATGTTAGTAGCTGACGTATTGCTGGGCGGGGAAGAATCGGGAGGAATTGGTTATGGCAGCCACATTCCCGAACGAGATGCACTTCTTTCCGCATTGTATGTACTAGAAGCAATGGTCGAATCAGGGTTAGATTTGGGTGAATATTATCGCCACTTGCAATCTTCAACAGGTTTTACTTCTGCCTACGATCGCATCGATTTGCCCCTTGCTAACATGCAGGTGCGATCGCGCCTTTTACAACAACTGCAAACCCAACCTTTAACAGAAATTGCCGGACTAACTGTAATTGATTGCCAGACAATTGACGGCTACAAGTTCCGCCTAGCCGACAACAGCTGGTTAATGATTCGTTTCAGCGGTACCGAACCTGTTTTACGCCTGTACTGCGAAGCACCTACCCTCGATCAGGTGCATCACACTTTAGCATGGGCAAAACAGTGGGCAGAAT
>CAZZYE010000847.1:0-3914 GCA_964658145.1 uncultured Stigonema sp. | reverse complement strand
ATCTGCTGTCTGCTCCAGCATGAAAGTGACAACTGGCACAAGACTGGATGCCATCGGTGCCAAGCTGCATATCCCAGAAAAGAGACTTTCCTAAGGCGATCGCTGCTACCTTGTCCTTGATGAAGTCCCCAAGATTATCTGGTTCCGGAACCTTTACTGACGAGAGCGGAGGCGGCGCACTGACCTGCGCTGATACACTATGTCCGGCTATGATTGTAGCCGTCAGGAGCGCGGCGATCGCCACGTTCTTTTTTATGCTCCTAGACAATGTGGATGCGATCGCGGTGAGTCCTCTAAGCATCCTTGCTGTCAAAATGGCAATCATTTGTGTTGCTTGTAGAAGCCTTGATAACATCTGGATAAAGGGGGCTGTATAAGGTCAGCCTGTAATTCCTATAGGGTTAGAGACAATTTATTGGAGTTAAGTAGTCCTCATAGGCACTCAGTCACCACAAAACCTCCCACATATTCAATCACCTAAGTCGAGGAGAACCACCGATCCCTACGGTAAATTTCTCCTTTGGGATTGAGCCGAAATCCAACACTGCTGGCGAATGAGTGGTGTTGTTGATATGTGATTGATAGTGTACGGGAGCAACCAGGTAAAGTGGTTGCAAAACTACACCAATAAAACTAAAACACTACGTATTATCCACTATACTGAGAGTAAATATATTATTCAAGTGTTTAAGACTTTTTTATAAGACATCAATAAAACAATTATGTCCCCTTTTTCTCTAGCTTTCTGACTTAATCGTGGTTGATTTGCCGGAAATAATATCATGTCCGGTAGTTGTTATCATATAAAGCAGTTTTCAATTGAATCGGTGCGGTGCCACATTGTCAGGGCGCGGAAACCGCGCCCCTACGGTTTAATGGTACTGTAAGGTTTCACCTCACCGGATTGGACACCCGTTACACACGTGCTTGGGAAAGGGTTTGAGCGTGAGGGCTGGATATTATAACTAATCAATCAGACTTGATATAATTCGTCAAAAACTTATGATTTGAAGCGATCGCAGGAAATGGTGATTGGACTTCTTAGGTTCTAGCATCCTGGAAAACTAAACACCAGTTTGCCATAACCAATCCTTAATCTCCTGGATCAGCCAGTGACGTTCGACGGTAGCAAGAGGACTAGAGGTAAACTTCTGTTTACCATACTGGAGTGTAATTCCTCTAGGCGCTGAACCTTGCTTAACGACCTCTTCGTCAACTTCATCAATCAGTGCAGTTTTACCCCGCCGCCGCCAGTAGCACAAACCAAATAACTTCCACCGGATTTCAAAATTAGGCTGTGCAAAGTACAACTCCGTTTGTCCAAAAGCAGGTAGCAGTGTTGCCGGAAATATTATATATAGTAATCCAAAAAAAGACACAATAAACCATAGCTGATAACTGCCAATACTTGTTGTCAGCAGATTAATCCAATTTGGCAGTTGCCAGACAAAAGGAGTTATCAACCCAAGCAGGTAGAATAATCTGAAAGCCTTCTTTCCACGTCTGGGAATTTTAATATCTAACGCAGTGGCAGAGTGCTTGATTTGAATCTGACTACCTGTAGGCTTGCGGTTGCTAATTGGCGGACTAAGCGCGTGTTTATTCTTCAGTGCTTCTAGGGCAAGACTCGCAGTGCTGAGCCGTTCTAGCACATTTGGTTCTGTAAGTTTGCCAATCCAATTCACAAAACCCAGATCCATACTGACTCGGTCAGCAAACTGAATGCGCGAATCCTGATGCGGCAAATCAGCAGGAGACGTCCCGGTCAGCAGATGAATCAAGGTTGCGCCCAAAGCATACAAATCAGACGCAGGAACTGCTCGACCAGCAAACTGTTCCATTGGTACATAGCCATAAGTTCCCACTACAGTGAAAGTAGCACCTTCCAACACTGCGTGATCTTGCACTGCGCCAAAGTCAACAAGGTAAACCTGCTCATCCTCACCCCAAATTAAATTACTAGGCTTGATGTCTCGATGCAGCACAGGAGGATCGAGTTCGTGCAGGTAAACGAGAATGCTCAAAACTTCTGCGGCTATTTTCTCTACCTGTGGCTGAGAAAAACGTTGACCCAAATCCAGCAATTGCTGAATAGATGCTCCAGGAATATAACTCTGTACCAAACCAAACCAAGGAAATCTAGAACCGGGCTGCTGTTCTAGGACGAAGTAATCTCGATATTTAGGAATGCGGGGATGATTAAGATTTTTTAGCACACTCGCTTCACGCTCAAACAGCTTGTGTTCATCCCACTGCATCTGCGGAGTCAGAGTCAGCAGCTTAACAACAACTTGTTCTTGAAGCTGTGTACCCAAATCTACTGCTAACCAAGTCTGACGACTAGCATCTTGACCTAATTTTTCCTGAAGTTGATAGCGATTAGTGAGTACCTGTCCTGTTTGTGTCATCCTCAACAGCCCTAATTCTCTAAAGTCCCAACCAATGCTTGATTTCTTCTATAAGCCAACGGCATTCTTCATCAGATAGAGGTGGCTTCAACTTGCTAAATGAAAACTCTTGAACACCAACAGCGAGAGTAACTTCCGGAACTCTGTGGCTACCATAGCCGCCAGCATCACTTTTGAAAACTTTGTCAATTTCTAAGACATTCCCTCGCTGTTGTTTCAAGCGCAGACCTAGTAATTTCACTTCAATTTCAAATTGCTGATGGTCAAAGGAAACATTGGTTTCCATAAAGGTAGGTATGATAAACCAACCTGCTAGTACCACACCAGCTATCAACCAAATTAAAGTGTGCCAATTCCAAACGTTGCTGAGCAAATACAACCAAAACCCTAGTCCCAGCAGCACAGTCCTGTTTTGAGGATTAGCTAAAACCTTGCGCCAAAGCACAGGAAATTTAATCTGCAAACGACCTGGAGATTTTTTCATGCGAATCGCGGTTTCAGAAGGTCGTGGACTAATGATGGCACTGATAGCATTTTGATTTTCCTCAAGAACGTGAAGCGCCTCGATCGCATGAAGAAAGCGTTTATGTTGATTAGGTTGTGTGAGTTGTGCCAACCAACGGACAAATCCAGGATTGAGCCTAACTAGTTGGGCAAACTGCAACCGTGAATCTTTATGAGGTAAATCACCTGGCGGAATACCCGTGAGCAAATGAATCAAGGTTGCTCCCAAGGCATAAAGGTCAGATGCCGGAGTTGCTCGTCCGCCAAATTGTTCTAATGGTGCATAACCATAAGTTCCCACCACCGTAAAAGTAGCTCCCTCTCGGGCGGCGCGGTCTTGGACTGCGCCAAAGTCAACCAGATAAATCTGGGAATCCTCGCCCAACAGCAAATTACTGGGCTTGATGTCCCGATGCAGCACCGGGGGACTCAGACCATGTAGGTAAATCAGGATCTTCAGGACATCAGTAGCTATTTGCCGCACCTCAGCTTCTGCAAACACTCTGCCCTCAGTCAGTAATTCTTTAAGTGACGCGCCGGGAATGTATTCTTGGACTAATCCAAACCAGAGCATTCCTTCATCAATGCAAAAGTAACTGCGATATTTGGGAATTCGCGGATGGTCTAGCTGTTTTAATACCTGAGCTTCTCGCTCAAACAGTTTCAAATTCTCCCACTGCACTTGGTCGTTAAAGGTCAGCAGTTTGACCACAACTTTCTCTTGTGCTGACAAATCAATAGCTAACCAGGTTTGACGACCCGCACTTTCTCCTAGTTTTTGTTTCAGTTGATAGCGATCGTATAAGATCTGTTGCGTTTGCAGCATCGTGTCGCCATTCCTTAGCACTTCATGAAAAACCGCAAGCCACTTCCTGTCAAGGGGAAGCGTCTTTATTATGTGGCAATATACTTATATACTAGATGAATTACCAGTATTCCAGATGTCCTACCCAATTTTTGGCGAAACTGACCAAGCCCCTTCGGGGCGGGAACAGGGAACAG
>CAZZYE010000846.1:0-3942 GCA_964658145.1 uncultured Stigonema sp. | reverse complement strand
CAATTAGCAATTAGCAATCAACAACTTGCCTAGGAACTGAGGATCATTTCTGGTAGATGTTTCAGCACACGCTTGAAGATCTCTCTGTTGTTTAATCCTCGCGACAGCACGAGTGCTCCCTCAATCTGCAAAACTGCATCCTCGGCTCTTTGGCGGGCAATTTTGGGATTGACACCTGCCTCGATCGCAATTTTTGCCAAGCTATCAATCCACAGTTCTAACATTTGTTGAATTTGGTTTTGGAACAAGTCATGCGCTTCTCCAACATTCAGGAGTGCTAACAAACATGCTTTCTCCCCCTGGGAGTAAAACATATCAATGTTTTCATTCATTGCTAGAAGGCGATCGGCAGGTGGACGATCGCTACGCAACGGTGCTAGGATTTGAGTCTGCAATCCCTGATTCAGGTAATCGAGAACAGTCGTCGCCATCTCTTCTTTTCCTTTCGGGAAATGGTGATAAAGGCTGGCTTTGCCTAATCCAGTCGCTTCCGAAAGTCTTGCCAAAGTTGCCCCTTCATATCCGTATTGCTGAAACACTGTGAGCAATTTGGGAATTGCTATATCTTTGGACATTCACTCACCTCAAAAAAAACTTTGAACTCCTTGTTGACATTGTACCGATTGTTCGTTTACAGTCTAACTTTACCGAACAATCTGCTTTCATTGCTGTAAACTTATGACCGCTTCAATTCGTCCCCCATTTACCGAAGAAACGGCAAGACAGAAGGTAAAAGCGGCAGAGGATGCTTGGAACACTCGCGATCCTGAACGAGTAGCACTGGCTTACACGATCGATTCTGAGTGGCGCAATCGCACTGAGTTTTTCAAAGGTCGAGACGCCATCCAAGAATTCTTGCGCCGCAA
Source organism: uncultured Stigonema sp. (assembly GCA_964658145.1). Classification (GTDB taxonomy): domain Bacteria; phylum Cyanobacteriota; class Cyanobacteriia; order Cyanobacteriales; family Nostocaceae; genus Stigonema. The sequence goes on along the minus strand of CAZZYE010000846.1, from coordinate 3,076 downwards.
GTGGGCAAAAGAACTCGACTATCGGTTGATGAAAGAACTATGGGCATACACCGATAATCGCATTTCTGTCCGCTTTGAGTACGAATGGCACGATGAAACAGGTCAATGGTTTCGCACTCACGGAAATGAACATTGGGAATTCAATGCAGACGGGCTAATGCAACGTCGAGACATGAGTGCCAACGATTATCCCATCCCAGAATGCGATCGTCGTTATCGGGTTCACTCTACTTAGAATTACCTAGATAAATAACATCTCTGTTTTGAGCATCTAAAAACTTAAGCACAATAAAAACCTGTCAACCCATGTAGAGACGTTGCAATCCAACGTCTCTACATGGGTAATTAACCGGACATTATATCTGATCTAATTGCCTGATACCGTTTGTGTGTGAAGATGCGATCGCGTTAGTTTTCTGTTAATTAATTTAAAGAAAATATTAAATGTATACTCTCATTAATATTTAGTAATGCTAAAAAAAATCTCATACTTTATAATGTGCTGAGATTATCCCAAAAGATTAATGCTCGACCTCAACACTATAGCTGAGTTTTCCCGCACCAACTGCGTTGCTATTTGTGCATTTCTCGTGCCAGCAAACTTGCTTGCGACATTGCTGAGTGTGGTTTTCAGTGTACTACATCGCCCATTACGTCAAGTGTGGCAAGCTGCTGGAATTGGCAGCATTTTTGCTTTCGTCATGGTACTGCACGTCTATACTTGGTTTGCGATCGGCGTGGTGATGGCACCCACTTATATTTTGCTGTGGCTAGCAATCTCCTGTTTGCTAACTAATTTCGGAGCGATTTTATTTCGGAAATACTACACCAACCTTTCACAGCTTAGAGTTTGACATTTTACAGAAATAAAGGTAATGGGGAAAAAGCTAATTGCTAATTGTCAATTGTTACCATTAGCTATTAGCCATTAGCAACCTAAACGAATATCAATTACGAATTATGTAAGTTTCCTCCCTAAAACCCAAACGCTTACGTTGCTCAAAAAATACCTGCTGCATTGCTTGAACGTGAGGCAGCAACAAAGCTTTGTGTTCTGGATTTACATGACTGATAACTTCATCCGCCAATACTTCACACCATTTTTCCGTCACTTCCCATTTAATGCCCACACCCTCTACAACCATTACACATAAAGGAAGTAGTTCCGCCTCCATAGGTTTCATAGTACCCTCTAAAAAACATAACCATAGGTAGGCTTGGAACATAGTTAGGTCGCGAATGCAAGAGTGTGTTACCTCTGGATCGTTCAGCTTTCCTCTACGAGCATGATAATTGGGGAACAAATTAATAAGTCGCTGGTAAGCAGCTTGGGCAATCTCTCCGGCAGCAGGTAACATTTGCTCTACAATAGTTAAAGTAGGCGAACCTAACTCATGTTTAGCAGCAGCATAGCAAACTCGTTGCCAAGGCATAGCCACTTGCTCTTCGACAAACTTCAAGTAAGGAAGGAGCAGTAGTTGCTCTTCAGGTGTCAGCTTTTTGAGAATTAACTTATTGCTAAAGTTCAAGTGCGTAGTCATAAAGCCAAGGGATCGCCAGTCCTTGGATGCTACGTGCTGCTCTTGAAATACCATTAATATTGGTTCCAGCGCATATGCTAACTCATTGACCCCTGGCATCTCCCATCTAGAAAGAGAATTATCCTCCGTGACTGCTGTAGGTGAGGCGTGGTCACTTAAGAAATGCTGTTGGTAGATTTCCAGTAGCTTCTTGTAAACTCGGAAGGCAAACTGAGTTATACGCCTTGCCTCGCTTAAATCTAAAATATTAGAGAGATAAGTGTAGAAGGTTTTGGTTTGTATCCATGCCATCTGGCAGTTGAGATCTAATACGTTATCCTTCAATTTAGCGGTAGTTAAAGCCCGACCCTCTGGCGAGTCAGCGAACTGCAATTTATATAACTGTAAAGAGGATAAGTCAAGTGTGTAACGCTGTGCCCAAAGGTTAAGCAAGCAATTAACAGAGGGAGTTTTAACAGCTTGAGAGGTGATTAACATGAATTTTTCTATGTAATTTTTTCTGAACTTAATATACAAACGTGCTGTCGGTTCGCTTCAAACTATTGCGTCCGCCATGTTGTGAATGCAATTTCTGTCTGAATAAGTTAAATTACTTATTTTCTACCTAAAAACCGCTAGATCTTCACCATCTCCTTCGGTAGAAGTACTTATCTTTAGCTTAACGTAGTTCCGCAAAATTCTACCACTAATTGATAATTAAGGTGCTATAACGAAATAGCATACAATATACTCCAAGCCTACAATTTACACAAACTTTAATAATATTCAGGAATATTTTACTGATTCTTGGTAAGTAGAAATAATCCACATAAGGTGCTGTACTCTCGTAAGAGCGCACCCTGCAAATTTAAGATGTACTTAATCAATTACTTAGTAACTTATAATACAAGACTTTCCCAAATAAGATTTACACAAGCTTTAAAAATAGTCAGGAATATTTCACTGTTTCTACTTAAGAAGAAATAATTGACTTAGGTTACTATGTATAAAGAATTTTCTATAACATTGATAATTAATAATGAAAAAACAAAAAACAAAAAAATAGTCGTAAGTGTACTATCACGTAAACTTTTGTGTAGCAGGTAACAATCCTTTAGGTCCACTAGAAAAATTTGTGTATGGTAAAACTTTAAATTTAATCAATCTTGCTTACAGTTAAAGGTTTAAATGCCTGCTCCTTCTCAATCAAAACTCTAAGGGAGCAGCATAATATTAAGCAGAGGAATCATTTAAAGGGACTGACATACCACGTTCTCTAATTGTATCTTTTTGTAGTTTTGCACACAGAAGGATACAAATTGGTTTTATATTGTAATAGTAGGTGGTAAGTCGAGCCATAAGTTTACGACATTATATCTCTGCTAAAGGAAGCACCAATCACCTTCCTTCATTTGCCCACGATCTGTAGCGAATGCTATTGCATTGAGAGTGGGCTTAGCTTAAGTAAAACTGCTAAATCCTCACACAGCACCGTTACTACAATACGGCTCAGTTAAGGCTTTGATCCCCCCTAACCCCCCTTTTTAAGGGGGGAG
>CAZZYE010000845.1:0-3942 GCA_964658145.1 uncultured Stigonema sp. | reverse complement strand
ATCTCCCTCATCTCCCTCATCTCCTCTCTTGGCGGTTCAATTCTATACAACTCTTCAACCATGCCCGATGACACTTCCCTAGCAGGTGCATCAAATAAAATGCGTCCTTGTTGCAAACCAATGATGCGCTGGAAGTGACTACGGGTATACTCAAAAGCATGAAGACTGGTAATCAGTGTTTTCCCGGTTTCCTGACTCAACTGACATAACAAATTCATAATTTCGCGACTGCGTTCCGGGTCGAGGCTAGAGATGGGTTCATCGGCGAGGATGGCGGCGGGGTCTTGCACTAACACACGGGCGATCGCCACCCGTTGTTGCTGTCCACCAGATAGGCGATCGGTACGTTCATACAGCTTTTCCGGAATTCCCACCTGCACCAAGGCTTTGGCAGCTGTTTCTACCTCCAAGGGATAAAGTAGTGAAACAGCTGCTTTGAGAAATGACCAACGTCCTAAATGCCCAGCGTTAACATTATGAATAACTCGCAGGTTGTCTACTAGATGAAATTGCTGGTAAATTGTCCCAACGTGTCGCTGCACTTGCCGCAGTTGTTGGGGACGTAGACGCGCCAAGTTGCGATCGAGTACCCACACTTCCCCTTGTGTAGGTTGTAGTGTCCCGTTAAGTAAGCTAATCAGGGTACTTTTCCCTGCACCGCTAGAACCAACGAGGGCTACACGTTCACCGGGGTATATTTGCAAGTTGATGTCGGTGAGAGACTGGAAGTTACCAAATTGTTTGGTGACGTTTTTGAGTTCAAAAATTGGTGCAGGTGGGTTCATAGATTATGGCAACGGATTCGGCAACGGATGACATAACGGATGTAACGGATGAGTTAAAGGTGGGACTAACAGATAAAGTATCTGCTAAATTCCGTATTTTCACCGTTGCCGTTATTTTATTTTCCCAATTTGCCGACCAATTTTTTCAATTTGGGTGTAGTTTTCATTCTTGGTTGGAATGAATTTTCCGGCTTGGAAGAGGTCGAGAATTTCTTTTTGTTCTGGTACTTTGGGGTCTAATTTGAAAAAAGCATCCTGCGTTTTTTTGACAAAATCTTCGCCGTAGCGCTGTTTGACTTGAGGGTTAATTACCCAATGGTAGTCGTAGTAGGCAGGGGTGCGCCAGATAACTTCTACTTTGTTCAAGTCTACTTCTTTAGCTGCAAGCCGCTGCAACCAAACTTTTTCGTTGACAGCACCCACTTCATAGGTTCCTGCTTCTACGAGTTTGATAGTTTTGTCATGGTCGCCGGAAAAGCCGACTTGACCTTTAAAATCTGTTAATTGTAAGCCAGCTTGTTGCAAAAAGTATTGTGGCATCAAACGCCCGGATGTGGAAGACTCGCTACCAAAGGTAAGGGTACGCCCTTTGAGTTGTTTGAGGTCGGCGATGTCTTTGAATGGTTTTAGACCACTTTTCTTGTTGGCGATGAAGAGGCTGTGGAATTTTTCATCTCCATCACGTTGGGCGATCGCTTCCGCACCCGGTACTTGTAACCTTGCTTGAACGCCAGTCAATCCCCCAAACCAGACTAAGTCTAAATCTCCGACTTTAAATGCCGTCACTGCTGCGGTATAATCGGTAACGGGTTTGTATTGCACGGGGACGCCGAGTTCTTTCTGCAAATATGCCGCTAGTTTGGTGTACTGGCGCTGCAACTTCTCCGGATCTTGGTCGGGAATTGCTCCTGTTACTAAGGGTTTTACCTCTCGTGCGCCCGTCGTCCGGGAAGTCCCGGAAATGTTGGGTGAACAAGCCGTCAATGGCAGCAACAGCAGCAATAACCCTGACACGGAAAATTTTTTCATTATTTTAATCTTAACAGTATTGCTTTTCTATCCAGATCAGGATTTTACAGCCTCACCTCCTTACATCCAACCAGAACTACAGCAATTGTGTAAAGGAATCTAGGTGTTCCCAACTGTAATTGGCAGTTTTTCTATCAGTTTGTATAGTCAAACTTTCAGGTTTATGAGCTAGGAAGCTGTTTATGTCTGCATCCTAGGATTTTTTATTATCATTTGACAATTGATAAGATTATGGACTATAACACAAAAGAAATGTACTTGAGCAGATAGAGGATAGCAATGATTTATAAGCGACCCACTATGACAGAAATGCCATAATTCATATTTTTATACACATATAATGCAATTAACAATTTAAAGGTGTGTAGGAAATATGTAGGGATAATTATAATCCTTACAAATAAAGGTGAAAAAAAAGATATCACCAAGGATAAATAAGGTGAACAATATGTATTCCGAGTACCAAAATCTAGTAACAAAAACTAATTTTCATCATCACACTAAAACCGAAGTTAAACCAGATAGTGGACTGACATCTGATTTAGTGATTTTTTTGCTTCCCATTAGCTTTATCATTGGTTGGGCAGGTTTGTTTCTGATGCTGTCCAAGATGAGGAGGGTTGCATTAGATAAGATTATTGTTAATACAAATCCCTTACATAAAGTTCGCTGTAGAAACTGTCAGTTCTTTTCAACCGATCGCTATCTGAAGTGCGCTGTACAACCTTCAATTGTTCTGACTAAACAAGCAGAGAATTGCTCTGACTATTGTCCCAGTCATGCTAAATCTCACAAGTAAACATCCTTAAAGATCCCCCCTAACCCTCTTAAAAAGGGGGGAATAAGAGTAAAAAGTCAGTTTTATTAGCCCCCCTTTTTAAGGGGGGTTGGGGGGATCTTTAAGGATGTTTGGACGTATCAACTCCTCTATCTGCTGACACACACCTTCAAAGTTGTTTAACACATCCTCATTTGTGAACCTTATTACCTTAAGTCCATAGCCTTCTAATATCTGTGTTCTTTCTGCATCATAATCTTTCGCTTCATTGGTAAAATGGCTATCGCCATCAACCTCAATGACTAATTTTAAGTTTGCACAATAAAAGTCAACAATAAAATTATCAACTGGTCTTTGCCTTAAAACCCTAAACTTAAAAGTTTTTAAATAGTCATTCCACAGCTTCTTCTCGGCTGGTGTCATGTTCTTTCTTAATTCTTTTGCCCTTTCTACAAGTTGTGGGTTGTAGGGTAAATGGAACTCTGTGTAGAGTAAGCTTTTTTGTCTAGGCATTTTTGGATTCCTGTAAAGATCCCCCCTTTTTAAGGTACGGTGGTGTACACAAGTTTTCTAGAGTTACCCCACACCGTTTTGATCCCCCCTAACCCCCCTTAAAAAGGGGGGAATAAGAGTAAAAAATCAGTTTTATTAGCCCCCCTTTTTAAGGGGGGTTGGGGGGATCTCCCAGGTTCATCGGACTAACCGAAAAATATTGAGGCATTACCCGCATAATTAAGTTTTATACTACATACAGTTTTGTGATCAACCGTAAATATATTGAAAACAAAACCCAATAAACTTAAGATTAACAAAAAGTATTTTATAGAGTTTTTAAGATATTTACGTAAAAATAACATACCAATAGCACCCCTCAAAAAAAATAAAGCCCCCCTTTTTAAGGGGAGCCAGCGCTGAAGGAGGGTTTCCCTCCGCAGGCGACTGGCGTGGGTTGGGGGGATCTTCCACTTGTCATCCTGCCTTGTGAATTGAGAATGCAGAAATTAAAATTAATTCTTATTTCCCTTCTCAATTTCATTCCCAAGTTGAAACAGATCGCAGCGCATCTGGAATTTCTCCTTGAGATAGGGGAAACTCCAGTATAGTTTCTCTCAAACCCAAATAGCCAGACTCACTAAACGACAGTAGCATCCGTGCTAGCGCTAGCCAAACCTCTGTTTCGTACTCCCAATCACGATAACGCCCAGCTTGACCAGCAATTGAACGTAATGCCCAGAAATAACTATTCCTTACCACAGGACCACCTTTTTTAAACTCTGGTACATCCTCGTGGTGGAGGAAAAGCACACTATTTTCAATTCTGGCTCTCATAGCACTAATTATGAATTATGA
>CAZZYE010000844.1:956-3947 GCA_964658145.1 uncultured Stigonema sp. | reverse complement strand
CACCTTTAACATCAATAGGCGTTAGTGCAGAAGGCGTTGCTAGGGGTACTGAATCGCTTGACGTGACGAGTGATCCCGAGATCGAATTTGGTAGAAAAATAGGAAACAGCGTAACCAATTCGTTATTCTAGTGAAACTGAGAGTCTACCTGCTGAAAAAGTAGATGTAGGTTCTTATTCTCGCTTTCTTGCGGGGCTTTGTAGAGAGGTTGCATGCAACGTCTCTACATTCAGTAGACCGAAAACTTTGGCGATCGTCAAAAAATAGTAACCTGTGATACAGTTTTTCGAGAATTCAAAAAAGTTGATCATTTTTGATGAGTCATAAAGGAAACTTATGAATCTGCCCCCAGAATCAACCATGACTAGTCCTACGTCAAACGCACTTCATTGACTACCCCATAGTTGCGATCTATAGTTTGACGGAAAAATTCCATGTTTCACTGTCAGTTAAAATTGGGGAATTTGTCCTACTCATTAAACTCTATTCTCCTGCATCAATCTCCTCTTTACTGACTGAATTTTACAAAAATTCATCCTTTTTCTGTACGTTCGCTCCTGCTTGAAAGGGTGAGAAGAATTAATGCCTGATTGTGCAATGTTCACCTACTAGTCGGTCAAGCTGAAATTGATGGATCTGGCTGGTTTGTTCGTAGTAGCGCCCTTGCGCGAAGACAGCACTACTACGAACCCATCAAAACAATCTTGACAGACTACTACTTAGATGATCAATTCCAAACCTGCGGCTACGACTTCCTCAGGTGAGATATCTAGACATTCCAACTGGTAGGGACAAGTAAAGGCGTAGCATGGACTACACGACGTAGGGCGGCGGAGTAAGCGGGAAGTACCATTGCGTGGTCGCCATTGTGACTCCAGTTCAGTTCCGGCAAACATCACAACAGTGGGTGTGCGGGTAGCATCAGCTATGTGCATCGTAGAAGTGTTGTTAGTTAGCACTAGTTTTGCGTTGGCAATGAGTGCTGCTAGTTGCGGTAGAGTTGTCTTACCAATCAGGTCAATTCCATAATCGCCAAGTGTTGCCAGTAATGATGCACTTTGAAGACGGTCTTTCTCCACACCTGTCACTACCACAGGTATTTCCGTAATTTCAGATAGCTTACGTGTAGCAATAGCAAAGCGTTGAGAGTCGTAATTACGCGATTGGCAACTTGTCCAAGGATTTAGTAAGAGATAGGGGGGAAATGGGTCACTGGGAATTGGGAATTGGGGATTGGTAATCGTTTTTCCCCATTCCTGTAAGGGCGGGGGAACCCCGCCCCTACTAACAAATTCATGGCTTCAAGTTGTGCAACTTCTGGGATGTAGATACAAAGACTGCGCGAGCCTACCTCAAACCCAGCTGCTTCAATTAACCGCAAATTTCGCTCAACTTGATGAATCTCATCGGGTGCAGTAGGCATCTCCATTGTCAGCACACCATTTCCCGCTTCCTTAGACTCACCCAACCGTATCGGAATACCAGCCAGATAACATAAAAACCCTGGTGCGTGGGGACTTTGACTAAAGCTAGTAAAGATAATTGCGGCATCAAACTTGCCATCTTGCAAAGTCCTCACCAATTCCCACTCCCGCCCTGGATCGAAATCCAACTTTCCCAAATCCTGCCAAAGCACACGCCAAGGTAGAACTGCATCCACCCAAGGTAACAACGCCGCCGCCTGCGCCCCACCCGGACTCGCCATCAGTGTCAAACGACACTCAGGCAAATTCTCCTTAATCGCCCGTAAAGCCGGACTCGTCATAATCACATCGCCAATATTATCCAGGCGCATCACTAAAATGTTAGGCATATCATGTAATTTTGAACCGCAGATGGACGCAGATGGACGCGGATAATTGTCTGTTCTGTCTGCGGTTGCAATTTTGGATTTTAGATTTTGCATTATCAACTTCATCTTCCTACCCGAAAACCTCCTTCTCTTGGCGTCCTCTGCGTCTTGGCGGTTCGTTTAAAAACCCTTCCACAATACCCAACACCTCATCAACCTCAATCGCATCCATGCATGTTCGCCAACCCTTATCCAACGGACACACACCACTATACCAACACTTCTGCTCAGTAAAATTACTGATATTACGCTCCGGACACTCTGAATATCCTTGCAAATTTACATGCGGCAACGGTTGACCATAACGACCATGCCAGGAAGGACCAAACAAAGTAATAGTTGGCACATTCAGCGCCGCCGCAATCCGGACAGGACCAGTATCAGCGCCAACTACCAAATCAGCACACGCCAAAGCAGCAGCCAAATCCCGCAGCTGACCACGAGGAAAAATCTGCGCACTACCAATTCCCTCAGCAATACTTACCGCCTGCTTGACATCAGAACCCACAGGAACAATCACACTCGCACCCCAACGCTGCTGTAAAGTTTGACCTAAGGTGATAAAATTTACCTCTGACCAACGCTTAATCTCCATCCCAGCATCTGAACACAAAAATACTAAGGGACGGCGAACATTGTTGAATAGCTTTTGCGCTTGATTTAGTTCATCTGGCATCAGGTGAAGTTGTGTACTTTTTACCGCATCCGGGTTGATTAAACCTTCTGTTTGTAGGATTTTGAGAAAGCGATCGCCTACAAATTCATCCGCTGGAGGTTGTCGCCACAAATTTGTTACCACCCGCGAATCTAAAGACGCGACCGATCGCGTCTCTACATCAATGCCGTCGTAATTAGTATCCGATACAATTAAATCAAAGGTTTCACGAGTTAGTAACTCCACAACCGATTGTTTTGCCTTGCCTGGTTGGGCATAAACAACTCGATGAATCAGCGGATCGCTTTTTAGCAATTCACCTCCTAACGGGAAAGTTAAAACTGTAAGTTCAACATTTGGGTGCGATCGTCCTAAAGCTTGAATCGCACTCAACGCAATTAAAACATCGCCAATTCCACCTAGCAGCTCGATAAACAGGATTTTATACATATGAAAGGTTGGGCATGGGGCATGGGGCATGGGG
>CAZZYE010000844.1:0-946 GCA_964658145.1 uncultured Stigonema sp. | reverse complement strand
TTACGAATGCGAATTCCGCTCTCCCAAAGTGCGATGCGGAGCAATGCCCAAAGCAGTGCGAAAAATCAGCAATTGACAAACAGGCGAGTGTTCTGTTCCCAACGCCCTATGCCCTATGCCCCATGCCCCATTCCCTAATTAAGTATTTATCCGCAGGGATACTCCGGTCAATAATAGTGGTAGGCAACTCTTGGTGGTACACACCAGAAGGGATAATTCCACATCCGCCATATAATTCCATCAAACGCAGTTGCACCAAAACATCCTCGCCACAGTGTTCTGGTGGAAGCTGCTGCCAGAATGAGTAACCACCGATGCTGCGAAGTTTAGCTGTGTCATACATTACACATCCACCCACCCAAGCAACGTGGTATTTGCGCTGCTGATTTGGAGTCAAACCGAGGCGTTGCTGAACGTGGTAAAGATTAGCGGCGTTATGTAAACGCCAGCGTTCCCATTCAGGTGTGTTGGGTTTGACACTCTCCGGCTGAACAGAACCATCCCAAAACTCAATTTTCTGCTCCTGAAAGCGGACATCATTAATAAAGCTGAGTCCGATAACAGCACTACCAACGAAACCACAGCTTTCCTTTTGCATGGTTGTCAGCATTTGTTCAACTACAAAAGGTTCTAAAATCAAGTCGTCATCAATGAAAAGGGCATAGGGAGCAGTTGCTTGATCCAGCAAAAACTGCCGCTGTTCGGAGATTCCTCTACGGGGCAAGTGTTTGTGGACTTCCACTTCATGACCGTGAACACGAAGCACACGCAGCACAGCTTGCACCTCACCACTCTCCACTGGATTGCTGTCCTCAGTTTGGTCAGAAATGACAATGCGAAAGTCACGACAAGTTTGGGCTATCAGGCTAGTCAATGTGACAGCCAAAGCAGTTGGGCGACGATAGGTAGGAATGAGAATATCAATGGTCATGAGTTAGTTGTTAGT
>CAZZYE010000843.1:0-3948 GCA_964658145.1 uncultured Stigonema sp. | reverse complement strand
TCGTAATTCGTAATTAATTAATTAAGGGGCAGAGCAACTAGACTGCCCCGCAACGCTCTTGCTGCTTCGCGATTTATTTATGAAAAATAAAAAAAGCAACTTTTTATTCATGCGAATGCATTTATGCATGGGGTAATTACGAGCAGGGAGATAGCGACTTGACGGGAGCAAGAATGCGATCGTGGTCAGCTTGTAAAAGTTTTGGTGACGATGAGGTGAGAAACAACCTTTTTGGGAAAAATAAGGGAGCAGAAAGTAAATCACTTTTAACAAAACAAAGTATCCCACTGTAAACAGTGAATTTAACCCAAACAGCCGAACCATTCGTGATGATAACTGGAACTCATGACCTGCGCTTGGTCGCACTTTCTCTGTTGATTGCCGTGCTAGCCTCCTATACAGCACTGGAACTGGTCGGCAGAGTCACAGTCGCACTTTCTCAGGCTCGCATTATTTGGCTGACTGTTGGTGCAATAACTATGGGAATTGGCATCTGGTCAATGCACTTTGTGGGGATGCTAGCTTTCAGTTTGCCTGTACCCATTAACTACGATGTCCCGACTGTGCTACTGTCGATGTTGGCAGCGGTAATTGCCTCCTTTGCGGCACTACTATTGGCGAGTCGCTCTAGCCTCAACCGACTCCAACTGCTAGGTGGTTGTGTCTTCATGGGGCTAGGGATCGCTTCCATGCACTACATCGGCATGGTGGCTATGCGGGTTCCAGCATTCTTGTATTACAACCATCTGTTGGTAGCGCTATCAGTGGTCATTGCTATCAGTGCATCCTGTGTGGCGTTATGGTTAGCGTTTGAACTGCGGAGTCTGACGACTTGGAACTGGCACAAACTTTTGAGCGCCGTTGTCATGGGAGGGGCAATTGGTGGGATGCATTATACCGCAATGGCGGCAGCGCACTTCACACTGGTTTTGGGACTTCGACCTACTCCCGACTACACTTTGGACAAGAACGCGCTAGCAATTACCGTTGGCATGACTACACTCGTCATCTTGGGTTCAACACTGCTAGTTTCCCAGGTAAATCAGCGCCGAGCAGTTCAAGTTAAGGCTCAGGAACTGCTACAGAAGGTTATTCTCAAGATGCATGTTGGTGTGCTGTTGCTGGGACCGCAGTGGGAAATCCACCTAAGTAACCCAGCGGCTTGTGTTCTACTGGGTCGAACGGAAAGTCAATTGCTAGGCACGATCGCCTTTACAACCGATTGGGATGTGATTCACTCTGATGACAGCCCTTTCCCCAATGAAACCTTCTCAGTGTCACAGGTACTGCAAACTAAGTGTGCATTACACAATGTTGTCGTAGGTATATATCGTCCGCTGTCCCAAGATCGGGTATGGTTGCTAGTAAATGCCGAGCCGCAAATAAAGGCAGATGGCAGTGTCGAGCAAGTTATAGCGGTTTGCGATTCAGTGAGGTACATTGGGTAGGGGCGCTCCTGCCGTTCGCCCCTACGTTGTGGGTGTACTTCATCCGGTTGAAATCCGCTATATCTGCACCTTGAGCGATCTGACCGAGCGCAAGCAGGCAGAGTCAGAGCGATTGGAATTAGCCAATCACATAAAATTGCTGCTGGAATCGACAGAAGAAGGCATTTATGGCATCGATTTGCAAGGATGCTGTACGTTCATTAACACGAACGGCGCCAAAATGCTCGGTTACAAAGCCGATGAGGTCATAGGTCGGGATATGCACAAGTTAATCCATCATAGTTATAGTGATGGCTCCCCCTACCCCAATCATCTGTGTCCGATTTTTCGGGCTTTTCGCATCGGACAAAGTTGCCGTGTGGAGAGCGAAGTTTTATGGCGTTTGGATGGGACTGCTTTCGCCGCCGAGTATTCTTCTTATCCAATAATCGAGAGCCTTGACATCAAAGGTGCTGTTGTGACCTTCCGCGATATTACAAAGCGTAAACGGGCAGAGGAAGCATTGCGACAGTCGGAAACACAATTGAGAGAACAAGCAACTAAGCTGGAGCAAGCCTTGCGCAAACTCCAACAAACCCAAGCCCAGCTGATTCAGACTGAAAAAATGTCCAGCCTCGGTCAGATGGTAGCGGGCATGGCTCACGAAATTAACAACCCTGTCAGCTTTATCTACGGCAACCTCCAGTACACCGACGAGTATATTCAAGACTTGCTGAAACTGGTGCAGATCTACCAAGAACAATACCCCCAACCAACACCTGCAATTCAAGCACATACTAAAGACATTGACCTGGAATTTCTGAGAGATGACTTACCTAGAATGCTGGATTCCATGAAAACGGGTGCAGAACGCATTCGTTCTTTGGTCTTGTCGCTACGCAACTTCTCTCGCCTTGATGAAGCACAGGTGAAACTGAGACAGCCTTGCGGCAACCAAGTATAGGATAAATTACTTATATTGTTAACTTCAATCAGTTTCTGAATCATATCAAGATTAACCTCAATTCGACCTATCAGTGAAACGTAACTATGAGTATAAACGAAAACTCAATACAACCACATCCTGACTCGCCAAATTCCTCTACCGGAAAGTGGTGGGCAATGTTGGGTGTAGGATTGGGTGTATTAATGTTTACTCTCGACACTAGTATTGTCAACATTGCTCTACCCACTTTGGTAAAAGTCTTCCACACCAGCTTTGCCACAATTCAATGGGTCGTTTTGAGCTATCTACTTGTTGTGACTGCCTTGGTGTTAAGTGCGGCTCGACTAGGCGATATGGTCGGTAAGAAACAGTTGTATCTGTTCGGGTTGGTGCTGTTTACGTTTAGCTCGCTGCTGTGTGGGCTTGCACCAGGAGAAGGCTGGCTGATTGGGTTTCGCGCCCTGCAAGGACTAGGAGCCGTGATGATTTCGGGACTGGGGGCGGCGATCGTCACCGAAGTTTTTCCCAGATCGGAACGAGGGCGGGCAGTGGGAATTATCGGCGCGGTTGTCTCTCTTGGTATTGCCCTTGGACCCACAGTCGGGGGATTTTTGATCAGAATTTCTGACTGGCGTGCCATCTTTTTGGTGAACGTCCCGATTGGGATATTTGCCACCTTTGTGGTTTTCCGCAGTGTTCCACCCAGTACTATTAACCCCGTTAAACAAAAGTTTGATGGGCTAGGGGCACTCATTATGACTGTGACGTTGGTTTGCTTTGCTCTAGGCATGACAGAAGGACAAAATCACGGCTTTGGTAGTCCCAGGACATTGGCGCTAGTGGCGATCGCAACGGTCGGCTTGATAAGTTTTATATGGGTCGAATCCCGGATCAAACAACCAATGTTGGACTTGCGGCTGTTTCGCAATTTGCAGTTTAGCCTCAGCTTGTTAACAGCGGTGCTGGTGTTTATCGCGCTTGCAGGGGTAATTTTTATCGCTCCTTTCTTTCTGGAATTAGTTCTCCACTATCCCACCCAAAAGGTGGGATTATTACTGGCAGTGTCACCTGTGTTGGGCGGTATCGTCGCCCCCTTTTCTGGAAATCTGTCCGATCGGTTTGGACCGCGTATCATCAGCTTAATTGGGTTGCTGCTGATGACGGTTGGCTGTCTTGCAATCAGTACCTTCAATGCCCAGTTGACTGAACTAGGCTATATTGTAAGGGTTGCACCCTTTGGCATCGGGTTAGGAATGTTTCAGTCACCCAACAATAGCGCCATTTTAGGGGAGGTTCCTCCAGAACGCTTAGGCATCGCTTCCGGGTTACTGTCTTTGTCCCGGACTTTGGGACAAACCACCGGACTAGCAGTCATGGGCACTCTGTTTGCAGTACTGACCCTCTCCTTTGCCTCTGCTGTTGACGTTACAACCGCGCCTGTTGAAGCACTGGTGTTTGGCTTCCAAGGAACCTTTCGCATAGCAGCACTACTCTTGCTGACTGCAGCAGCATTGATTGCTTTTCTTTGGGGAATGAAGCAAAGCAAGTAGAGGGAGTGGGGAGTGGGGAGTGGGG
>CAZZYE010000842.1:1548-3953 GCA_964658145.1 uncultured Stigonema sp. | reverse complement strand
AGTGCCCACCAGAAGCTGGATGTGGTGGGCACTGCCCACCCTACATATATTTCAAAAATCAAATAGGATTCCTAGATATAAGTTGTTTGTAGGTAAATTATCATAACTGAACCGTAATCAATACTGCGTAAGTTTTGCCAAAAACTCAAATTAACTGGTGTCACCTGATAGCGTTACGATCAAGAATTGAAACGAGCGTTAGCGCGAACGAGACACTTCACCCAACATTTATCAGCAAGTAAAATACATTGACCTATTGATTTGCTAATTATGAGATTGAGTGTACAAACGGAAAATTTTCTATTTGTGCAGCATAGTGAGCCTCGTCTATTCCATCCTTAGGGTTATATTACCCAGGTCGGATATAAAACTAACGGCGCTTAGTATAAAAATTTAAAGCAATATTCATAATTAGCTATTACTCATGACCAAATAAGTTTGGGCAAAGAACTTTAGGCAAACAAGAGCCATAACGAGAAGAAACTACAACCTAGACACTTGGTTTAGTCAATAAACGTTACAAAATATGCACTACTAGGGTAAAAATAGAACCCTACTGATGCCCAAGGTAAAAAATTTTTCTTCTAACCTTGTTTGTCTGATGCGAAATTGGGGAATGCTGAAGAATAGCAAATAACCCTGAGACAGCGGTTAGATAAATTACAGTATCAAGCAATTATTAAGGTAGCTGTGGTAATGGTAGAGCCTGAAAACAAAGTGTTAGCCCTCAAGGATGGTTGGGCTTCTCAGGAAACGAGAGAACAACAACGCCTAAAAGCATTGTCAGAATTAGGTTTGCGTCAAACAGAAACAATTCCGGTCTTTGAAGAAGCGACTCAAACTGCTGCCCACTTTTTGGAAGCACCAATTTCCATCTTGGGATTTGTGGATCAAGAACGCCATTGGTTTAAATCAGCAGTGGGCTTATCCAGGCTAGGACTCATGAATCAATTGGCACAAAGCCGTCAACTATTACGCCAGGAATCTTTTTGCACTCAAGTGGTAGAAAGTTCACAAGTCGTTGTTATAAATGATACTCACGATCTCACGGACGTGGATCTTGCCACCAGCAGGTTGGTGCAGGAGTATGGCATCCGCGCTTACTTGGGAGTACCACTAATCGATGCTTCAGGGCAATGTTTAGGTTCATTGGCGGTGATGGATCTGATGCCACATAACTTTAAAACTCGAGACATTGAGTTTTTACAGATAATAGCTCGTTGGAGCATGAGTGAATTTGAACGCAACCGACTTCTGGAAGCAATGTCAAACATCAATACTCCTAGCTGGTCACATGAGAACAACCGTACCAGTGAAATCAGAATGCTCTCCGAAGTTCCCTTCAGCGAAAGCCACGCCCAGAACTTCTCTCCACCTGTGCAAAAAGACCCAGTGCCTACCAATCAACTGAAACTAGAACTTTTGGAACAGTTGACTCAGGAATTGCGTACACCCTTAACATCTGTATTAGGTATGGCGAGTGTCCTAGGACGTGAAATTTATGGACCTTTGACTATTAAGCAGAGAGAATATTTGGAAATTATCCAACACAGTGGTCGGTATTTACTCTCCTTAGTAAACGAAATTTCCGAACTAGGGGTCTTAGATGAAAGCACAGCTAAGTTGAATCTAGCTCCTATAGATATTGAAATGTTGTGTCAACAAGCTATAAATACCTTAGAAGAGGCAGCTCACCGCCGTGAGCAAGATATTCGCCTTTCTATCGAACCAGGACGCAGTCGCATTTGGACTTTAGATAAAGACAAGGTCAGGCAAATCCTATATCACCTGATTTTTAGCGTGATTCAACTTTCTGCGACAGGTAGCGTTGTTCGCATTCATGTCTCTTACAAAGACGATATGCTCAACATTACTGTTTGGGTATCGCATCCTTGGCTAGGAGACGGGATAACTGAGATTGACCCTTACTTTCGCCTAAATACAGTGCCGCTAGTCGGGTTTACAAGTCATATCCCTACCTACGATGTTCATCAGGAGAACCAAGAGCAAGCAGGTGATTTACCATTAGTGATGGACAAGCCGAAAGACTTAAGGGTTTCTAACTCAGGTGTCCTTGCCGTTGGTTCCAGCATAGATTTATCTGGGTCTCGTAGTAATCTTTCTCGCGAAAGCTTGGGTTTGCTGCTTAGTTGTCAACTGGCAGAATTGCATCAAGGACAAATTACAATCCAAGGTTCACCAGAATCAGGATACCGCTATGTGGTGAACTTGCCACTGCATTTAGGGACAGGGGCAGCAGCTAGCGATGCCTAAAGAAAAGCTACCAGGACTTACGTCCGACTGTATACTAGCTGTATCCAGTTAGCACAGACTAAGGACTGGAAGTTTTTCCATGACTGGTTAGTGGATAGTAGTTATATAGTTATTACAACAACTAACAACTA
>CAZZYE010000842.1:0-1538 GCA_964658145.1 uncultured Stigonema sp. | reverse complement strand
GTCTGGCAACAATTCACCTTATCTTATTTACCGATCAAAGAATATCTTCGCACCAGCTACCTCCACCGTTCTTTGGTAGGGTTGCTGCACTCTTGGCGGCAGACTTCGATCCTAATCCAGTGGGGAGACACAATAGCAGCTGGCTTACTCAGTTTGGTGTATGGTCTTGCACCTTTTGTGCCGAGTATTATGCCGAATAATAATAATCTAGTCGGGTTATTACTGGCTGGTTGTGTGGCATTTTGGCTGCTGTTGACTTTATCAGATGAAGCAGTACCAGGAGTTCCTACTGTTACGCCTATTCATCTGCTGGTATTACTTTACTGGGCAATTGCTATAGTAGCCACCGCTGCATCCCCTGTAAAGAAGGCGGCGTTTAGCGATTTGGGAACGTTAACACTTTATTTGTTACTGTTTCCTGTTTGTGCTAGAGTACTGCGATCGCCTCGCCTCCGGTCTTGGCTGATTACCCTTTACTTACATATCTCACTCATAGTAAGTGTGTATGGCTTACGGCAATGGTTTTTTGGAGCTCCCGCGCTAGCAACTTGGGTTGATCAAGAATCTTCTTTGTCAAAAATGACAAGAGTTTACAGTTATTTGCGCAATCCCAACTTATTAGCTGGCTATCTCTTAGCAGCAGTTGTTTTAAGCTTAGTCGCAATTTTTGTCTGGCAAAGTCGGTTTAAGAAAGCCTTAGCTGTGACGATGTTTGTCGTTAATGGTTCTTGCCTAATTCTGACTTTTAGTCGTGGTGGCTGGATTGGACTGGTTGTTGCAGTTTTGGCAATGCTGGGATTGCTGTATTATTGGTGGAGTGTGCAAATGCCGGACTTTTGGCGCAAGTGGTTCCTGTGGATTCTTTTGGGAAGTTTAACTGGATTATTGCTAGTAGCGATGGTATTTGTGGAGCCTGTGCGCGAACGCATTTTCAGTATTTTCGCTGACCGTAATGATAGCAGTAATAATTTTCGCAGGAATGTTTGGACCGCTGTCTTCAAGATGATTGGTGATTACCCGCTTCTTGGCATTGGACCGGGTCACAACGCTTTTAATCAAATCTACCCATACTACCAAGTCCTCCCCAAATTTACTGCTTTGAGTGCCTATTCAATTTTTCTAGAGATAGCTGTAGAAACTGGATTGATTGGTTTAGCCTGTTTTATCTGGCTATTGATTGTAATATTTAATACAGCTTTATTACAACTACGACGATTGCGGCAATCGAGAAGTGTGGAGGGATTTTGGTTAATTGGGGCGATCGCCGCTTTAGCTGGTATGCTTGGTGATAACTTTTTTGATACAGTCTGGTTTCGTCCTGAGGTGAATACCGTCTGGTGGCTAATGGTTGCCTTGATTGCTAGCTATTACACACCTTTACCTCAAACCCAAAATTCAGTACCCCAGAGTCCTGAATCGTGACGACTCCAGACACGCCCTTCGGGTCAGATGTGGGGCATATGAGTGGTGCTAAGTAGGTCGGCGCAAGTAAAAATAAGTGTGTAAATAAATGTTAATAGTAGGGTGCGTTAGCCATA
>CAZZYE010000841.1:0-3957 GCA_964658145.1 uncultured Stigonema sp. | reverse complement strand
AACTAACAACTAACAACCAACAACCAACATTACTGCTGTAGACCATACTTAACAATTAGCAGACAATTTCTTCCATCCGCTGCACGTTCGTAGACAACGCGGTCAGCTAAGCGCCGTAAAAGAAACCACCCATATCCTCCTACTTGCAGAGTACCTGGCTCTGGCTCTGCGATCGCATTAGGATCAAAAGGTTTTCCGTGGTCCCAGATTCTCATCTCCAATCTGTCAATCCACAAAGAAACGTCAATTTCAATGGTTGTCTCTGGCGGTAAAGCATAATGAGCATGACGAACGGCGTTGGTAAAGCCTTCTGCTAAGGCTAAGTTGAGGCGATAAACTTGGCTTTCTGACCAATCAAATTGAGACAAATGTTGCAGACAAAAATTTTCAAACCATTGTTGCACCCGGTTTAGAAGCTTAAGTTCGCTCTTCACCGTCAAATGGTCTTGCTGCACTATGCTAAGCATTGACCCATGACTTGAATATTAAGTGGGCGAAAAGTTGTTTATATCTGTTTTAATCTACAGATTTGAGATTTGGCAATAGGGTTGGTGCAACCTAAAAGATAAAAATTGACGCCTGTAGATTTTTCTCGAAAGTACGTTGGCGCGAAGTCAAATTTCGGTAGCTTTTACCGCTCACAACTTCGGTACTTACGGAGAAACTCACAGGCGTCAAAGCACTTAGTAATGACTGACTTAGAACAGTCCTAAGGTGAAGGATTTATCTATGGGGAAGGTAGCACCAATACCCAGCCATAAGGTGATCAGTGTGCCAATAAGGAACACCGTAGTCGCCACTGGACGGCGGAAGGGATTTTGGAACTTATTCACGTTCTCAATAAAGGGAACGAGTATCAGCCCTAGGGGTACAGAAGCCATCAATAAAACCCCTAAGAGTTTGTTAGGAACTGAGCGCAAAATCTGGAAGACAGGATATAAATACCACTCAGGCAAAATTTCCAATGGTGTAGCAAAGGGATTTGCTGGTTCTCCACTCATAACGGGGTCTAGCACAGCTAGAGCTACAATACAAGCGAACGATCCCATGATCACAATTGGGAAGACGTACAGCAAGTCATTTGGCCAAGCTGGTTCACCGTAGTAGTTGTGACCCATGCCTTTAGCGAGTTTGGCTCTTAACAGTGGATCGCTGAGATCCGGTTTTTTCAGTGTTGCCATTTTTAAATGTGTGAGAATTGCTTAAGTTGAGTTAAAGCATTTGTGAAAGCCATCTAGCTCAAGGTAATAGCTTTCAGCTTCAGACAAAGCGTGTTTGTTTATTTCTTATTTGTCATCCTGTACGCACAACTGTTTTGCTCATTCGAGCCTTCCCTTGCGGGAGTAATGTTAGCCTTGCCGAGTTACGGGTCGGTACTTTCCAAGCTGCACTGGGATAACCCTCTACGCCTGTTTAACAGCTTGGTTGTAGGGCTTGGAACTGGCTGCGCATCCCAAGGTACGAACTTTAACGCTTACGCCGTAACGATTACTTGGGACAAGCCCAAGTCAGCGGGTCAGCCTAGTATGCGTTTAACTTAAGAACTTCTAGACTTTGCTAGAAGCCCCGTCGCTTCAACCCGGGGTTGCTGACTCTCTAATTTGCCATAAGTTTAAAACAAACAACTTCATCTAAGAGCTGAAAGCACATGCCTGAAAGCTCATAGCTTAAATTACAAAGGACCAGAAATCCCTTGCTTGCGGATCATCAAGAAGTGCAGCAGCATGAAGACAGCAATTAGCCAAGGCAGCACAAAGGTGTGAGCGCTGTAGTAGCGAGTCAGGGTTCCTTGACCAACGCTAGAACCGCCACGCAGGAGGTCAGAAATCAGGGTACCAACTACAGGAATTGCCTCTGGTACACCGCTAACGATTTTCACAGCCCAGTAGCCAACTTGGTCCCAAGGCAAAGAGTAGCCTGTTACGCCAAAAGAAACGGTAATCACAGCCAAGATAACACCAGTCACCCAGGTCAGTTCGCGAGGTTTTTTGAATCCACCAGTGAGGTAAACCCGGAAGGTGTGCAAAATCATCATCAGCACCATCATGCTGGCAGACCAGCGGTGGATGGAGCGGATCAGCCAGCCGAAGTTCACTTCATTCATCAAGTACTCCACAGAGGCGAAAGCTTCTGTGACAGTTGGCTTGTAGTAGAATGTCATGGCAAATCCAGTGGCAAACTGGATTAGAAAGCAAGTTAGTGTGATTCCACCCAGGCAGTAGAAGATATTGACGTGAGGAGGGACGTACTTGCTGGTAACGTCTTCAGCAAGTGCTTGAATCTCCAAGCGCTCCTCAAACCAGTCATAAGCGTTAGCCATACAATCTCAAGTTCCTAGAAATCGATCGCGGTTGATGAAACTCCCAAATACCGATTTGGGTATCCTAGCTCATAGCAATTTACTCGTTCACTTATGAGCCTTCAGAATGTTAATAATTTAAACAAAACTTAACATTCTGGACGGAGAAAATGTATTGCGTTCTCTTTGCACCCAAACACCAAGCATGGAGGACACAAAGTAGATCTTATCGTTTGTTGAGTGGGATTTGCACAGGACATTAGTTGGCTGAACCACTAGCGATCGCAATGCACCACTTCTATAAAAAAAGTAACATAATCGAGAGATAGATTTCATTAACAAACAACGTAGCTGGGATCAAGCTTCGGAAATTTGCGTTGAGAATGAAAGAGAAAAGGGCAAGAGATGCACAAAAAGGTTTTTCGGTTGGGATTGTCAGTGCTATTGGCGTTTTGGGTAAGCTTTGGCAGCTTTTGCCAACCTGCGACGGCTTTGACCGATGAGCAAAAGCTAGTAACGGAAGTATGGCGAATTGTTAATCGCACTTATTTGGACGACACATTTAATCATCAAAACTGGACGACGGTGCGGCAAAAAACTTTGGAAAAGCCGATCAAAGACCAGCAAGCAGCCTATACAGCAATAGGAGGGATGCTCAAAACCCTTGACGACCCTTTTACCCGCTTTCTAGACCAGGAGCAGTATCGAAGTTTGCAGGTGAATACTTCTGGAGAGCTAACAGGAGTGGGATTACAAATTGCCCTGAATCCCGAAACTGGTAGGCTGGAGGTAGTAGCTCCTATAGCAGGTTCACCGGCTGAAAAAGCAGGTATGAAATCGCGCGATCGCATACTGAAAATTGAGGGCTTCTCTACAGAAAAACTCACCTTAGACGAGGCGGCGGCTAGAATGCGCGGACCAATTGGTAGTACTGTCACCCTAGTGATTGAACGAGAATCTGAGGGAGAAAAGGAAATTCAATTGACGCGCGATCGCATTGCGCTTAATCCAGTCGTGGCAGAATTGCATTCTTCTCCCGAAAAAATGCCCATTGGCTACATTCGCCTGACTCAATTTAATGCCAATGCCCCGATGGAGCTAGCACACGCCATTTCTAGTCTAGAAAAAAAAGGCGCTGCTGCCTATATTCTCGACTTGCGCAATAATCCTGGCGGGTTGCTGCAAGCGGGAATTGAAATTGCCCGTTTGTGGTTAAAATCTGGTACTATTGTCTACACTGTGAATCGGTATGGAATCCAGGGCAGCTTTGAAGCATCTGGTTCAGCGCTCACAGATGATCCTCTGGTTATTTTGGTTAATCAAGGAACTGCTAGTGCAAGTGAGATTCTTGCTGGTGCTTTGCAAGATAACAGCCGTGCGCAGCTTGTGGGAGAAACCACCTTTGGCAAAGGCTTAATCCAGTCTTTATTTGAGTTGTCGGATGGTTCTGGCTTGGCTGTGACAATTGCTAAGTACGAAACCCCCAACCACCGAGATATTAACAAACTAGGTATTCAGCCAGATAAAGTGATTTCCTCCGATCTGAGAACTCGCGAACAGATTGGCACAGAAGCTGATGCCCAATATCAAGCAGCGGTGGAATTGTTGGGTAAAAAGTTGGTAGTCGCGGGAGCAGGTTGAGAATTATGAATTATGAA
>CAZZYE010000840.1:0-3960 GCA_964658145.1 uncultured Stigonema sp. | reverse complement strand
CCTGTTAAGAGTTCCCTTTTAAGAATTATTTAATAATATTTACTAATAAATAAACAGTAACGATTATCTGGTGTGTGTTCATAACTCAACTTATCAGCAATTGCCGACATGATTTTCAACCCACGCCCACGCTCTTCATCATTCTCCTCAAATTCAGATATTTCTTGCAATTTTTGCTGCATGTTGAAGGGTTTACCTTGAGTCCAAATACGAATTTCTATGCGTTCATCTAATCGCTCAGCTTCCAGATCAATAGGAGTTTCAATAGGCAAATTTTTGTGAGCGTGTTCAACAACGTTAGCAAAGCCTTCCATCAGCAGTGTTTGACATTCCCACCAGACTGTTTGGTCAGAAATAGGCGGTAGGTTGATTTGGTCGAACCATGACAAAACTTCAAAAGTAGCAGTGAGGTCTGTATTGACTTTGAGATAAATTTTGCTATTCACTTTCTAATTACTAGAACCTTTTGATACAATAATACTATGTAATTAATTTAGCTTACTTTGGTATTGATTGTCATGCATTATTTAGAATTCAGTAGGGGCGAACGGTGAGACAGCCCTGAAGGCGCGTTTCACTCATTCAGGATCTGCGTTAGCGTTAGCGTCAGCGGTAGCGAGGAACGAGCGTCACCCGAAGGGCCGTTCGCCCCTACAGATGAATTATTTTTAGTTAAATTTCCTCCGCGATAAATTACCTACTTTTTATTCTGTAGTTTATGTTTAAAATCCTGATTATTGATGATGACCCGATAGTGCGGACGGTACTGAAAAAAACACTCCAAAACCAGGGTTATGATACTACTGTAGCCAGCAATGGTCAGGAAGGAATCGTAACAGCACAACGGGTACGTCCCGCTCTAATTATCTGTGACTGGATCATGTCGCAGCTAGATGGACTGGAAGTGTGTCGTCGAATTAAGGCAGATCCAGAGTTAGCAACGACTTTTTTCATTCTACTGACTGCTAAGGGAGCGGCGCCAGGAGAAGAGGAAGATCGAGTTAGAGGACTTGACGCTGGAGCAGATGAGTTTGTTTCTAAACCCATAGAAATGAATGAATTGAAGGCACGGGTAAGAGCAGGACTAAGGTTACACCACCTGAATCAGGATTTACAGAGTCAAAAGCAAGCTTTGGAGGTACTAAACCAGAATCTGCAAACCCAAAAGCAAATTTTGGAAGCAGAATTAGCTGAAGCAGCCGATTATGTGCGATCGCTTCTACCCTCACCGCTTGTAGGACCAGTAACTACAGAAGCCTTGTTTATGCCTTCAGTTCAGCTAGGCGGTGATTGCTTCGACTATTATTGGCTCGACGATCAGCATTTAGCAATTTATCTGTTAGATGTGTCAGGACATGGAGTGGGTTCAGCTTTACTGTCTGTATCAGTGCTGAATGTGTTGCGATCGCAATCTCTGCCCAAAACTAACTTTGGTCAACCTAGCGAAGTCCTCAAGGCTCTTAATTATCACTTCCAGATGAGTAACCACAGTGATAAGTACTTTACAATCTGGTATGGAGTTTATAATCGCCTGCAACGTCAACTTATTTACGCCAGTGCTGGACATCCTCCAGGTGTACTCCTATCTATAACATCACAGGCAGATATCCAGATTAAACAGTTAGGCTCTCTCAGTCTGCCCATTGGCTTCATACCTGATGCTGATTTTGATGATGATGTTTTGGAAGTCCCAGAAAGCAGCACTTTATATATCTTTAGTGATGGTGCTTACGAAATTCAGCAGCCAGACGGCAACATTTGGAGTCTCGACGCTTTCATTGATTTACTAAGCCACTGTAGTAAGGCAAATACCTGCGATCTCCAGCAAGTGCTGGAACACATTACGACCTTAGGCGCCAAAGCAACTTTTGATGATGATTTGTCTTTGCTAAAAGTTAACTTTGGTTAGTTTGGGTTTCCCCCAACTTCGGGTTTGGGTAGCATCGGTACTTGACAAAGTAGGGCAAATGTACTAGTGTGTCCTTAGTTGTTCTTTTGGTCAGAGAAGCAAGGATTGTGAAGTTTTTATACGCAATTCTTAAAATCAGGAGTCATGTCTTATGTCTCAAGTTGCCATCAATTCCATCCGTTGGACGAGTGCTGACTTAGAGTTGTTGGAAGCTGATGAATGGAAACGATACGAAATTGTTGACGGAGAACTATTTGTGACGCGGGCACCTCACATTGGTCATCAAGATGCTATTGGACAAATTTATACAGAACTCCTGTTATGGTCAAGAGCAACGGGTTTAGGAAAACCTTTTATCACGCCCGGGGTGATTTTTACGGATGCTGATAACGTGATTCCCGATGTCATTTGGATTAGTCAACAGCGTTTAGCGATGATCCTCGATGATGAAGGACATTTGACAGGTACTCCAGAGTTAATTGTGGAAGTGCTGTCTCCCGGTAGTACAAACGAGCGACGTGACCGGGAAGCAAAGCTTAAGCTCTATTCTCTCAAAGGGGTGCAAGAGTATTGGATTGTTGATTGGCGCTTGCGTCAGGTGGAGATTTATCGTCGGGAAAACGTGCAACTACAAGCGATCGCTACACTCTTGGGTACGGATGAGATCACTTCGCCACTGTTACCAGAATTTCGGTGCAAAATTGAACGCTTTTTTTAATAGGACTTACGCAAAAATTGCCAAAAAGATATTTGGTACTACACCGTGTCGGCTAGAGATACTAGAGTTTCAGGTTGGCATAATGTTGTCGAGTTTCAGTTGTAAATTTCGTTATCCTCGTTAGCTGCTTGCTACCTATGCACGTACAACGGTAACAGAACGTCCCTGATTAGTAGTTGTACTTTGTGTACTCAAGCGTGACTCTAAAGGTAGTGCATTATTACGGCGATCGAAAATAACTAACCAACCAAAATCTTCTCCCAACCGCGCCAAATAGGAATCTAACTGTGACAAACCCTCGGATAAGGGATCGCCCTTTTTATCGCGCCACACTTTTAACTCAATCCCTAATGTTACATGACCATATCTCAGACACAAATCCATGCGATAGCGAAGCGCTGCTGCGTTCGCGAAGCGTCTCCCCTTGGGAGAAGCGCAGATCGCGTCCAATCGCATATTCGCGTTCCAAAGTTCCACCACCATTAACCACACGATGCAAGAACGCCATCAGCACTCTTCTGAGGTGCAATCTCATGGTAAACTGCGCTACCAAGCAACGGTTCGCCATGCTGTCTCCCTTCGGGTTCGCCAGTTCCCTGCGGAGGGAAACCCTCCTTCAGGACTGGACTCACCAAAATGCCAGAAACGCCTGCAACAAAGCATCGATATTTAACTCACCACTCTTAGTTAACCAACTGGGACTAATGTGGGGTAAACTATCCTGAGTACCTTGTACCAAAACCCGGGGAATCACCTCACGATAAAGTCAATTTCATCAATAAACAATACCAACGGTCGTGGCGAAGCTCGTGCCCATGCCTGGAAAGCAGCTTGAATTCTTCGTCCTGGCTGCCCTTCATCCCAAAATGCGCTTGGGTGTAAATCAAAGGGTAAATCGAACTGGGCACTCGCCCACCAAGCATCCAGCATAGATAGTTCAGCGGCACCTGGGTCATGACTAAAAGGTGCCCCCACTTCTGCCGACACCATTACTGCTGTGTAGCGTCCACTACTTGTTAGTTGTTTCGCTAGCGCTAGCATTGCAGTAGTTTTACCTGTTTGGCGAGGCGCATGAATCACATGCGGAGCTACGTTGTTCAATCAGCCGCTCCAACTCTGGCAATCGACTCGTTGGCGACAGCATATAATGAATGTCGGCTTGACAAGGACCTGCGGTATTAAACCAACGAGACATGGTTGATAAATATTTGGTGGGGGCGCGAGTTCGATGCTATAAGTGTAGCTCATAAATAAATCGCAGCTTTAGAACACATAACTGGGACAAGGGGAGCCAGCGCGAATGACGGCTTTCCCGACAGAGGCGACTGGCGTG
>CAZZYE010000839.1:0-3966 GCA_964658145.1 uncultured Stigonema sp. | reverse complement strand
ACTAACTACTAACAAATTCCCTAAAATGCTTCGTTCTGGATATACGCTCCCTGTGTTTGCTTGCGCTGCTGCTGTTGCGGCTTTGCACTGGTTACGTCATCGTCAACCATTGTCCGTGGTGTCTTTAAATTTAATCACGCCTGCCGAAATAGCAGAAATATCTATTGAACAGGTAGCAGGACTATCTGAGAATATGGCTTTAGCAATTACTAAGAGCGATCCAGGCGATAATCTGGATCTCACCAGAAATACACCGATTTGGGCAGTGGTGGAATGGGTAGGGACGGGGTCACCCCGCCCGTTGTACGGGAGTGAGGAGAGGGTGATTATTCAGGGGGGAGAGGGAATTGGGCGAATAGTTGATGATGGGGATGCGCCTGCTATTTATGCTTATGCACATACGGTGTTGCGAGAGAACTTGCAGCCGCTGCTAGCACCGTCGGAAAAAATCACTGTGACAATTATTCTGCCATTCGGGCGATCGCTTGCAGTTCGCACCTCCAACGCCGCCTTTGGTGTTGTTGAAGGACTTTCCCTACTGGGGACAACGGGCATTTCCCAACCTTTGAGTACTCCCGAACAGTTAGAAGCTTTTCGTGAAGACTTACAGCACAAAGCCAGTCGTTTTGATTGTCTTGTGTTCTGTATTGGGGAAAACGGCTTAGATTTAGCGCAAAAACTAAGTATTAATTCTGAGCAACTGGTAAAAACTGCCAACTGGCTAGGTCCAATGTTGGTGGAAGCAGCTTTACAAGGTGTTAAAGAAATTTTATTATTTGGTTATCACGGCAAGTTGATGAAACTGGCGGGGGGAATTTTTAACAC
Source organism: uncultured Stigonema sp. (assembly GCA_964658145.1). Classification (GTDB taxonomy): domain Bacteria; phylum Cyanobacteriota; class Cyanobacteriia; order Cyanobacteriales; family Nostocaceae; genus Stigonema. The sequence goes on along the minus strand of CAZZYE010000839.1, from coordinate 3,141 downwards.
CCATCACCACCTTGCCGATGGACGCCGGGAAATTCTTGTGGCACACTGTGCCAATGTCGGGTTAGCAACATCCGATCTCCAAGCAGTGTTTAACAGTCCCACTGCTGAAGCGGCGTTAAAATATTTGCGCTTACGTGATGCTGCTACCAATAGTAATTACGTCAATCAAGTGTATAGTGCGATCGCCGAAGAAATTGATACTCGTTCAATTAAGTACATCCTCGACCACAGCAGTGACCAAACGAAGCCGGCGATCGGCTCTATCTTATTTGACCGCGATCGTGAAATTATCGTCAAGAGCCAAACTGCTTGTACGTTAATTACAAAATTATGTTAATTTATTATAAATAATCCGAAATTATTTAACTTAATTATTTTTTCAGTAACCACTATAGGGTAAATTCTTCTTCTTAATACCATATTTTATAGATTTAGACAGACGCACTTCCAAATTCGCGTTTGCACTATATTTGCCTAATGTCAAAAGCTAACAGGTAGCACAGAAGTGGTATTAGCTAGACCCTAAAAGACGATTTATCCTGACATTTACGCTCTCTCTATCATGAATACAGCGGTGACTCTACTAACTGAACAAGCGCCTCAAAAAATAGCATCCTTGGGGCGGCTTGATCGTCAAATGATTGTAATTCTCGACTTTGGTTCTCAGTATTCCGAACTGATTGCCCGACGGATTCGTGAGACTCAAGTTTATTCGGAAGTACTTTCCTATCGCACCACTATAGAGCAACTACGGAAACTGAACCCTAAGGGAATCATCCTTTCTGGAGGTCCCAATTCAGTTTACGACAACGGCGCTCCCCATTGTAACCCAGAAATATGGGATTTGGGAATTCCGATTCTCGGTGTATGCTACGGTATGCAGCTGATGGTGCAAAATCTGGGTGGGGAAGTCGCAAAGGCTGACCGAGGCGAGTATGGTAAGGCGTCTCTGTATATAGACGATCCCACAGACTTGTTGACTAACGTAGAAGATGGCACAACCATGTGGATGAGTCACGGAGACTCAGTAACTCGGATGCCACCAAGGTTTGAATTGCTGGCGCATACAGAAAATACCCCTTGTGCTGCCATTGCCAATCACGACTCGAAAATGTACGGTGTCCAGTTTCATCCAGAGGTAGTGCATTCCGTTGGAGGTCTTGCCCTGATCCGCAATTTTGTCTACCACATCTGTAAATGTGAACCTACTTGGACAACCGCTGCCTTTGTCGAAGAAGCGATTCGCGAAATTCGCGCTAAAGTCGGGGAAAAGCGGGTACTGTTGGCGCTTTCTGGGGGAGTGGATTCTTCTACGTTGGCATTCTTGCTGCATAAAGCCATTGGGGATCAGCTGACTTGCGTGTTTATCGATCAAGGCTTTATGCGAAAATATGAGCCAGAGAGGTTACTCAAGCTTTTCTCTGAGCAGTTTCACATTAGTGTGGAGTATGTGAATGCGCGCGATCGCTTTTTAAGCGCACTTGCTGGTATCGTTGATCCCGAAGAAAAACGCCGGATCATCGGACACGAATTCATTAGTGTGTTTGAAGAAGCATCCAAAAACCTCGGTCCGTTTGACTATCTAGCTCAAGGTACACTGTATCCAGACGTAATTGAATCCGCTGACACCAATGTTGACCCACAAACTGGGGAACGGGTAGCGGTGAAAATCAAGAGTCATCACAACGTCGGCGGTTTGCCCAAAGACCTCAGATTTAAACTGGTGGAACCGTTGCGTAAACTGTTCAAGGATGAAGTCCGCAAAGTCGGGCGTGCCATTGGCTTGCCAGAAGAAATTGTGCAACGGCATCCCTTCCCCGGACCCGGTTTGGCAATTCGCATCCTTGGCGAGGTCACTGCTGAACGGTTAAATATTTTGCGTGATGCCGATTTGGTTGTGCGTCAAGAAATTAACCAACGCGGATTATACCATGATTACTGGCAAGCTTTCGCTGTGTTGCTACCAATTCGCAGTGTCGGCGTCATGGGCGATCAACGTACTTATGCTTATCCCATCGTCTTGCGGATTATTACTAGTGAAGATGGCATGACCGCTGATTGGGCGCGTGTACCTTATGAGGTGCTGGAAGTAATTTCTAATCGCATTGTCAATGAAGTCAAAGGCGTTAACCGGGTAGTTTACGATATCACCTCCAAGCCACCTGGAACTATTGAATGGGAGTAAAAAAGTTATAAGTTATGAGTTGAATTAACTGAAAACTCATGACTCTTTCCTGTGGGTTAAACCAGAAAAAGTCCGCGTAAGCGGACTTTTTAATAGCACTGACCACCAAAAAAAAGTGCAAGTAGTTGTTAATTTGTTATCGTAGAATCTGATAGTGCAACTAGTTGTTGTAAAATGACTCGACAACGTTTACCAGTTTCATTAGCTTTTTTCATTAACGTATGACCGTTTTCTATATCACCATTTTTGATTAATGCAATACCTTGCCGACTATAATCAGCAGCTTCTTTCGCTAACTCTTTGGCTCTGCGTCTTAAGTCTATCATCATTCCTCCATTTCCATACTTACCCATAGATCATTATCTGATTCCAACAAATTTTTGGCGTTGGCACTTAACTGCGGGCTATCATGAATAAACCACAAAAATGTATGAGTATCAATCAGGAATCTCATTCCATGTACTCACGAAGTTCTTCTAGAGGTGCATCAAAATCATCAGACATCCAAATCAGCCCTTTGGCACTTCCACTTTGGCGTCGTTTTTTCGGTTGATTTAAACGAACTATTTTTAAAATCGGCTTGTTGTTCTGAGTAATTACAACTTCGTCACCATCAAGCGCTATTTGAAACAAGCTTTCAGGAGAATTTTTAGCTTGAGATATATCGACTTGATGCATATCAACTTAATATGGGATTAATTAATATCTGATCGTATCACAATATAAGTGTTTACGCAAAATTTGGAGAGGAGTGCGATCGCGCAAAGTCATTCGCCTTAACATATTCCCAGATAAGTACATCGTCAGTATTTGTCAGTGCTAAAGTTTTGACATGCTCAGAATCCGGATACAAATCGACAATCCTGTAAATAATTTGGTCTGAGAAGATAGGATAGAAATAATATTCGTTGTAAAAATTTGATATGGATGCCTTAGTTCAAGAACTTGACATCAAA
>CAZZYE010000838.1:0-3976 GCA_964658145.1 uncultured Stigonema sp. | reverse complement strand
CGTTCTTTTACTCGTTTGCGGAGGTCAGAGACAATTTTACCGTTCACCTTACGAGTTTGTGACCAATCTAGAATCGGCTGTGGGTAAGAACTATTACCAATGTACTTGCCCTGAATAATTTCAGGTACACTATATCCCAGTAACTCTCGTACCCAGTGGTAAATGAACCTTAAATCCGAGTCTTTTTCCTCAATATTTTTAGTGGGATTATAAATACGAAAAGTATCAGATAACGGATTAGTAACACCCGCCTGCATCTGCCACTGCCAGTTGTTAATTGCTAAATCACCATCTACTAGATAATTCATATAATGTTGAGCGCCGTGATGCCAAGAAATACCACAGTTAATAGTCAAAAACGTGGCACACATTGCTCGCATTCTAAAATTCATCCAACCCATAGTCTTGAGTTGGCGCATACTGGCATCAACCATTGGGAAACCAGTTAAACCTTCTGTCCAAGCGCGAAATAACTCTTGTTGCTGTAGAGTTAGTTCATCAGATCGGTAGTACTGATCAAACTCAGGGTAACGGTTAGTATATGCTATTTCTGGATGCTCGTACAACCGCTGTGTAAAACTATCGTGCCAACGTAGGCGATCGCGGAATGCTTTGAGAGAAAATTCAGCTTTGGGTTGGTCAACGAGTTCTGCCGCCCGTGTCTTAGTACGCCCATACACATTTCTCACAGAGATAGTGCCAAAAGCAAGATGAGGCGAAAGATGAGACGTTGCCTTTTGTTGTGCTAACCACGGTCGTGAGAGTTTCCAATGATACCCATGAAATCTTTTAGCTAGGAATGAGTTTAAAGTTGCTTGCGCTGCGGTTTCTCCCCCCTTGAAGTAAACTCGCCCCGTTTCATAGAAAGCAGAATACTTTTGCTTAAGTTCAGCAAAAGTAAGTTGAGGTAGGTTGAAGGATAGCTGTGGTGTGTTGATCTGAGTAGGAGTTGGGTGAGGCGATTGTCTAACGTAAGTATAATACTCGTTAAACCACTGATTGCGTTGGTCATCTTCGGTTTGCAAGAAGTTGTTTAGACCAATGTAGTAGTCAAGGTTAAGTTGTTGGTAAAAGTTGATGATCGCTTGGTCACGCTCAATGCCATACTCTACCTGGACATCACGGTTAAAATAAAGCTTGGGTTTGTGTCCTTGTTGCATTAGCTGTCGAGTCAATTCCTGTAGAATGCTTAAAGAATTACCTTCAAACAAGTACAATCGACTACCTAACGAGCGTAAGTTGCGATCCAAGTTTTCTAAAGACTCAAACAAAAACCTTACCCGTGCTTTCCCTACATCAGCCCATTGATAAAACCAAGGGTCAATGATAAAGCAGGGTAATACAGGAGCATTATCGGCAGTTGCCTTTGCTATGCTTTCATTGTCAGCTAGACGTAAATCTCGTCGAAACCATATAATTTTCATAGTTCAATTGTACTATAAATTCCTCCTCACCACCAATTCATACCGTTTCACAAAAACCTTGATACAAATACAGACCTGTAAAGACGCGATATATCGCGTCTCTACAAAATTCATCTGTATCGCCATTAACGTCAAATGGTATCAGTAATCCTAAAAAGACCTCTCCTCTTGTAAGGTAGGGAAATTTGGCTCCTCCTTCCCTACAAGGGAAGGGGGCTGGGGGGTTAGGTTAAAAGCTTTGATTTTTTCAGTAATAAAAAAATCTATCTAAAGATAGTTACTTCTATAATTTCCCTTCAAATTTCATCACCCCAAACAGTTTTTGTATCTACCTAGTGTCATATTTCCCAACTCTAAATTGGAGAGAAATACTTAATTAATATTCTACTTTTATTACCCCCATAGCAAGAGTAAAATTTTTGGAATTTGAGACAATATATATGTAGAAGCTAAGTAATTGGATAAACAATTACCAGTTACAAGTTATCAGTTAAGGATATGCATAACAGCCAATAACTGATTACTTATCTAATAAATTCATTTAATAGATAGCTTCTAATCGTATGAGAGGCAAATAATTATGAAACTGAACCTTTTGACTACCGTAGCTTTACTAGGCACAATATCTTTAGCGGCTCCCGTGCCTGTGAAAGCTGCGAACCCTGCTCAAGTCCAACGTGTGCGAGAAGGTAAAGCATGTGTTCGTTGTGATTTATCAGGAGCTAATTTCAAAGGTGTTCACCTCATTGGTGCTGATCTAAGGAATGCTAATTTAAAGGGTGCTAACTTAGAAGCTGCAAATTTAGAGGGTGCTGATTTAAGTGGCGCCAACTTGAAGTCTGCTAATTTAAAAGAAGCTTTTGTGAACAGTGCTAGCTTAAAGAACGCTAACCTGACTAATGCTGACTTGCGTAATGCTAATTTGGATAGCACTGAACTACAAGGTGCTGTACTAGCTGGTGTTAAATCAAACGCTTCAGATTTGGCTAATGCTAAAACTAATGTAGGCAGTGAAAAATAGATGCGAGTGAGGAGTTAAGCCTTTGATTTAACTCATCTCATCACTCATGGCGTCCTAAGGGAACTCCAACAAATAAATTATCCAATATTGTGGGGTGGGATGGGCGTCCGCCCAGTTAATAGGACGGGCTAGAAGCCCATCCCACAAGAAATAGTCAGATATTTTTTTACTTGGAAATCCCTAAGTTTCTCCGGTAATTGACAGTTCATTCACCCAGATTCTGGGACACACTCCTGCGGGAGTCAACTCCACTTCTTTTTCCACCAAAATAATCGACTTGAGGAGTTCTAGGAAATCTCCAGCAACAGTTGCTGACTCAATGCTCGTCTTGACACCGTTGTTGACTAGCCAACCATCGAACGGTAGAGAGAATGAACCTTGTAAAGATTTTACCCCCGCATGGAGAGCTTGTAAATCATCGATAAAAATTACATTGTCAGCACTTTCCAGGCTCAATTCCTGTTCACCAGGTGCGCTGGCAGAAAGGTGATAAAAGTTGGGGCTGACACTCACTTTTGCTCCAATATTGGCATTACCTGTAGGTTTGGCATTCATCCTTTTGGCAGTACCTGCACTATGGAGAAAACCTGTTAAAGTACCATTTTCAATGAGTGAAACTCGGCGAGTGGGAGTTCCTTCACCATCGAAAGTTGCTGCACCTACGTTAGCAGGATGTAGTGCATCGTCAAAAACAGAAAGCAGAGGAGAAGCAATTTGCTTTCCTAAGTCATCAGCAGTTGATAAACTTTGCTTGTCCAGAATACTTTGAGCGTTGAACAAGTTAGAAAAAGCACCTAGCAAACTCAAGAAAGCATCTGGTGAGAAAACTACGCGATATTTCCCAGACTTAACTTTTTCATAGCTTAAGTGGCTAATAGTTTTCTCTGCGGTTTCTTTGATGCAACCATTGATGTCTAAGTTATCTAGACTCTTGCTGATTCTAAAAGCACCACCACTCCGAGGTTTTTTCCCTTCTTCCTCAGTTTTGCTGTAAAGATAAATTGATGCCAAAGAGTGGGATTCTGTTCTCAGCGCACCGTCACTGTTAAGATAAAACTTATCAATATCTCTTTGCGCCAAACTGTTATAAGGCACTCCTTTAATAGCCGGATGCGCTGCAAGTACTTCTTTTTCGGCAACCAGCAAGCTTTCTATCAGTTGAGGAACAGGTGCTTGGGTTGCTTTTACATCAGGTTCTTTGTTTATGGGAACAGTAGCCTCTGGACTAAAATCAGGAACATTTTCTTTGACACCAAAGAAACTTGCTTCATAAGCTGTTTTCAAAGCTAATTCAAGTCCTTTGGGGTTTACATCTGTCGTGCTAGTGACACCCATTGTATTATCTGGATTCCAGACACGCACAATCACACCAGAAAGATTCGAGGCTTTTACTTGTTTAGGCTCACCTTGATCCACTTGTACACTGGTTTGATCTACTGTTGAGCCAAAGATGTCGAATTTCCTAATGCCAAGCTGTTCAGCGCTTTCCTTGGCATGGGTTGCAATTTCATTGATGTTTGGCATAGTTAAT
>CAZZYE010000837.1:0-3978 GCA_964658145.1 uncultured Stigonema sp. | reverse complement strand
TAGCTATTAGCTATTAACGTTAATTATTGGCTCCTGAATTCTGAGTGCTAACGTCAGTAAGCACCGAGGCTAGGTGAGGGGTAACTTGACTGTAGCGGCGAGTAATGAGCAGTGAGGAGCGACACTGAATGGCGAGTTCATCTGTGTATCGTCCTAAAGTTTGACGCTCAATACCCCAAGCACGGCTGGTGCCGGCAATAGTTAAGTCAACGGCTTCTGAGGCTGATACTACGACTTGGATCGGTTCTACGGCTTCGATAGTTTGGATGTCAATGCGATCGCGTACATTTTGAGGCAATTGCTCCATCATATTGTGCAATTCATAACTTAATTCATTTTTGACCTGATTGTCCGTCACAATCTGTAAAATTATCAAACTACAGGTATCATGATTTACCAATAACCTGAGAGCAAGTATGAGTGCCAAATCATCATGAATGTTTGCAGAGTAAGGAACTAACAGGCGTTCTAGGCGCTCTTCTCCCCGGTCTACAAACACTGCCACATCTACGGGCGTGGTGGAGAGAATTTGACCAACTCGTCCACCTAAACGATTCTTACTAAAAGCTGGGCGATGCCATCCCACTATAATCAAATCAGCTTGCTCGAGTACGGCGATCTCTGCTGTTTCCCGTGCGACATTGTTTGATATGCGAACTATCGGATGTACGTAAGAGCGTAGTGCTGCCGGTTCCAGACGTGACGTCAATTCTTCTAGCTGCTGGAGGCGCTGCATGATTAATCGATCTGCCTCTACTGGGGTATTCTCAAAGACATAGTTTTCTTTGAGTTCAATCAAACTAAGGGGATTAACAATGGCGGTTTGTCGGTAGTTGATAGCTAGAGTACATGCTAACTGCACCAAACCTTTCTGGGTACTGGGATTAGCTACTGGGACTAAAACCCGGTAGGGACGATTATTGGCATCGGTGTGCGCCAGTTCTTCTTCAGGTTCCGACTCCGCCAGATCTAACCTGATCTGCTTTTTCGGATATGTCCACTCTAGTAGCGGCGAGGTCATAAATGTCGTTACCAATGCCATAATTACCAACATGGTAAACAGTAAGGGTGAGATGACACCTAGGTTAAGACCAATGTTTAGCACTATTAGCTCGGTCAAGCCACGAGTATTCATTAACCAACCAAGAGCCGAGGCTTCCCGTTTACTAATGCCACTGGCGCGAGCTGCTACATAAGTGCCAATATATTTACCTAAAATTGCCACCACGAGCACAGCTAAGCAAAGTAACCACAATTTGGGATGGTTGAGCAAGCCAATTTGTGTCCGTAAACCACTGTAGGCAAAAAAAACTGGTAGCAGAAATATCAGCACAAAATCTTCAGTTTTGATCGCCAACTCCCGCACCAAACCTGCATTTTTGGGCATGACTACTCCCAGTAAAAATGCTCCAAATATCAGGTGAATACCAATGAGTTCGGTGATCAGTGCAGAAGCAACCACGAGCATGTAAATCAAAGCGAGGACAAATTGGTTGAGGCGTCCTGTACGACGGTAATCGTTGGCAAGGTTTTGCAGAAACCAACGTCCCACTGTCACCATGAAGACGATGTAGAGCAGGGAATAAAAAACGGTGGGGATAGCCTTACTGATGCTACCAGTATGTGCTACTGCGATCGCCACTGCAAGGATACACCAAGCTGTCACATCATCCACTGCTGCACAAGTTAAAGCCAATGTCCCCAACCGCGTGTTTTGCAAGTTGTTCTCGGCAATAATTCGCGCCAGTACTGGAAAAGCAGTAATCGACATCGCCGCCCCCAAAAACAAGGCAAAGGCGGTAAAAGAGACGCTAGCATTAGAAACTAAAGGATAAAGCAGTACCGCTAGCAGCGTTCCCAAAGAAAACGGCACTAAAATACTAACGTGCGAAGTCAAAATTGCTATTTCTAAATTGCCGCTGAGGTATTTAGGATTGAGTTCCAACCCGATCAGAAACATGAAAAATATCAACCCTACCTGAGACAGCAAATTTAAAAAGGGAAGCGTTTCCGGTGGAAACAAGGTAGCTGCTAAACCTGGAGCAATTAAACCAAACAGAGATGGTCCGAGCATAATCCCAGCGACAATCTCACCAATTACCAGCGGTTGCTTAATCCTCCGGAAGGCAAGCCCCACTAGCCGTGACAGTCCAATAACAATCAGCACCTCAATGAGAACGAGAATAACTGTCTGCATAGTTTCCTCACAAGCGACTATCCGATGTCCCTAAGATGATTCTTTAAATCCCTTGATAATGTCAACCTTTTTTAGGCTTACTGAGAAATCATTCACGCTTGGTATAGATGTTAATTGGTGTTACAACACAGTTACAGTCATTATTAGTAAAGAGTTATTAAGTTTACTTTAAAGTATAAAATAATTCAAGCCTACAGGCACAAATAAACTAAAAATTGCGGGAACCCGATGCCATTCGTGTCAACAATCGCGCAAAATCCTTTACGGTCGCTGATTCCATGTATAAAAATGATTTTACGTGCGGACCAAAATCCTTGTAGAGACGTAGCACTACTACGTCTCTACATCCAGATTCATACCTCAATTCAGCAACGCCCAATTTTTGGCTTAACTTTTCTTAAGCTAGGGATTTTTCATAAGCTGTCCCCTGTAACAAAAAGTTAACCAGCGGTGATGCCATAAGTGTAGTCAGGATTGCCATAATCACCATAATAGTGAATAAAGTTGGGGTAATAAGACCTTGCTCCAAACCAATATTCAGGATGATTAACTCCATCAAACCGCGTGCGTTCATCAAAGCACCGATGGTCGCAGCTTCACGCCAATTTTCCCCCGCAACTTTAGCTGCTAACATACAAGCAATACCTTTTCCAAAAATGGCGATCGCTACAATCAAGCCTGTAACTGCCCACAAAGCAGGTGTATTGACCAGTCCAATCTGAGTGTTGAGTCCGGAGAAAACAAAGAAAATTGGCAGCAAAAACGAAGTGGTCATAAACTCGGTGCGTTCACGAACAGAATGCGCGAATTCGCCCCGTGGCATTGCTGTACCTAAAATGAATGCACCAAATATTGCATAGATACCAACTGCATCAGTGAACCAAGCGCAGAACATCAAAACTATCAATACTAAAGTCAGGGTTTGGATCGTCACACCACCATCACGGTTTGTCATCCTAGTAAAGATGGTAAATGCCGGACGCCCGACAAAAACCGAAAATAGGACGTAGCCAATACCACCACCAATAGCAAAGACTGCAATACTCGTATTCGCTTTCACACTTGCTAGTACGATCGCCAGCAAACACCATGCAGTTGCATCATCTATCGAACCTGCTGCTAGTGCCAAAGTTCCAAAGCTGGTTTTAGCGATGCCACGTTCGTACAGCATCCGGGCTAACATAGGAAACGCCGTGATTGACATGGAAGCACCGAGATATAACGCAGCAGCCCAAGGAGTCACCCCTCCTTTAAATAAATCGCCCTGATTGTACAAGTTGAAAGCTGCTACTGCACCTAAGCTAAATGGTGCAACTATCCCTGCTGCTGAAACCAAACCAGCACTCTTGAGTCGTTGCCTAATCAAATCTGTGTTAAACTCTAACCCAATCAAAAACATGTATATTACCAGCCCGATCTGACTGATGGCAAACAGAATTGACATTGATGGGTTAGGAATCTTTGCTCCCGTCGCCAGTAAAATGGGAGCCTTGGGAAACAACCATTGCTGCACATCCGGTGCAATCAACCCAAACAGCGATGGTCCCAACATCACACCTGCGATCATTTCGCAGACAACATCGGTTTGCCCAAGATAGCGCCGTCCCAAAATAGTGATGATCCGGCAAGTGGCTAAAATGACCGTTAATTGCAGCAATAGCTTGAGAACTAGCTCAAAGTTCGACATAGTATTCCCTTTTGAGGAGTAGTGTTATTCATCTACAAACCGACTTTAGGCAAATTCATAAATGAACAAACAATGCACCCTAATTATCTAAAGT
>CAZZYE010000836.1:0-3981 GCA_964658145.1 uncultured Stigonema sp. | reverse complement strand
CCCTTACAATATCGTTGGTAAACTTATTATCTCTGTAAAATGAAACAGCCCTGCCTTAAAAAGGGGGGCTAGTTCTGCTCCTCGCCTTAACACCAGAAATATGTTTTAATGTTGCAAATTTTAATTTGCTTTATGGCAATGTCTTATATGAATTTAATGCCGATTTTTGCTGAAAACGTCTTAAATGGCAACGCCGAAACTATGGGATTTCTGATGACAGCTTCGGCACTCGGTTCTCTAGTGGCAAATTTTTACCTTATTCTCCGGAAACAAGCTATAGGATTGGAAAAAATAATGGCATATTCTACTGCACTTCTAGGTTTAAGTTTAATACTTTTTTCTCGTTCAACCAATTTACAAATTTGCCTAGTATTAATTTTTATGGTAGCTATGAATAATAGTCTCACTCTGACTGCAATTAGTAACTTTATACAATTAATTCTGGTTGACCAAGAACGGGGTGCTCCCTGTCGAAGTGCGGAGTACGGAGTACTTTCTCCACACCCAACTCGGGAAGGAGCGAACGAATGCGCCACGCGAGAGAACAAAGAAATATTTGTTCCCAAGAAGAGCGTGCGGTAATGAAACAAGATCGTCTGTAGAACTTGCGCTCTAGTTCATCTATGGGGTTAAGAGCCACGGAACACTCCGCACTCCGCACTTCTTTGTTTGACGAAGATAAACGAGGTAGAGTTACAAGTATATTCACAACATGTTTTTTGGGAATAATACCTTTTGGTAATTTATTTTTTGGTGGGTTGACAGGTCAAATTGGAGTGAATAATGCTTTATTGTTTGGGGGTCTTTGTTGCCTTGTAGGAGCTTATTATTTTACTACAAAATTGTCTGAAATAAAAAAGGTATTAGATCCCATATATTTAGAAATGGGTTTAATTTCACAAGTTAAATAAAAACTAAATTTGTACTTAAAAACTGGAGGATGTACACATGTGGTTGGATGCGATCGCTCATATTCAAGTGACATATTCCCCGGAAGTAGAAGATGCAATGCTATTTTTCTACAGCAAAGTTTTGGGACTTACTGAAATAGACAAACCTGAGGCAATTAAGGCTAATGGGGGTGCTTGGTATGTTCTGGGAAATATTCAGGTACACCTTAGTATAGAGAAAAACCCAAGTAACGCAACGTCTAGGCGACACATTTGCTATTTAGTACGTGATTTAGAAGCGTTCAAGCAACACTTACAAGAACATGGAGTGGAAATACTTGGCGATCGCCAACCAGTACCAGGGATAAATCGCTTCTTTCTACGCGATCCTGCTGGAAATCGCATAGAAATAGCATCATCAGAGCTTTTCTGAATTCACACAAGTTGAGCTGGTATCGTACTAATTACCAAGGAGTTACATAATATGGCTGGTAAATTAGAGGGAAAAGTAGCAATTATCACTGGTGCTTCATCTGGAATTGGCGAAGCTACAGCAATCGCCCTAGCTTCAGTTGGGGCAAAAGTAGTACTTGCAGCTAGACGTGCTGAACGTCTGAATGCCTTGGCAGAACGTATTGAAGCCAGTGGCGGCAAGGCCTTGCCTATTGTAACTGATGTCAGTAGCGAAACCCAAGTCAATGACCTGGTGCGTGATACGATCGCACAATTGGGTAGGGTGGATATTGTCGTCAATAATGCTGGCATTGCTCTGCTGGGTACTATTGATGGCGCAAATACTTCAGACTGGAGGCGATCGTTCGACCTCAATGTCTTAGGATTACTCTACGTTATCCGCGCTGTTTTACCCCACCTCAAGAACCAAAAATCGGGGCATATAGTCAATATCTCATCAGTAGCTGGTCGAACAGCGCGGGCAGGTGTTGGTGTATACAATGCCACCAAATGGGGTGTCAATGCTCTCTCAGAAGCATTGCGACAGGAAGTTTACAAAGACAACATCCGCGTCACAATTATTGAACCAGGCTTAGTGGATACGGAAGGCAATAACCATATTACCGATAAAGTTGCCAAACAACGTATTGAAGAACGACGCCAGTCAATCACACCTCTGCAAAGCGAAGATATTGCAGCCGCAATTCTTTATGCAGTTACCCAGCCTGCTCACGTTAATGTCAATGAAATCCTCATCCGTCCAACTGGGCAAGACCACTAAAAATGATTTACGATCAAGCAGAATTTGACCTACGCTGTGAGTGGGGGATACAAGGTGTTTCTCAACTCGCACCCATTAGTGATGTCATTGTTATAGTCGATATTCTGTCTTTCTCAACTTCTGTGGAAATTGCCACAAACAATGGTGCAATTATTTATCCATACCAATGGAGAGATGATTCTGCCGTTGAGTATGCAAAATCTGTGCAAGCAGAATTGTCAAGAGGTCGTTTGTCTAAAGAAGGCTATTCACTTTCCCCTGCATCTTTAACTAAAATTCCTGCGGGAACTAAGCTGGTTGTGCCATCTCCCAATGGTTCTTCGTTGACTTTGCTGACTGGAAAGACTCCTACTATAGCTGGTTGCTTACGAAACTCAGAAGCTGTGGCAAAATTTGCCCAAAGATATGGATCTAGAATTGCAGTCATTCCTGCAGGTGAAAAGTGGGAAGATGATACCCTAAGACCAGCTTGGGAAGATTTAATTGGTGCTGGAGCAATTCTCAGTTTCTTCAATGGGAATTTATCTCCAGAAGCAGAAACCGCTGTAGCAACATTTGATACTTTTAAGAAAGATTTACAAGCGTACTTAAAAAAATGTAGTTCTGGAAAAGAGTTGATTGCCAAAGGTTTTGAGTTGGATGTAGAATTAGCAGCAGCCTTCAATGTTAGCGATAGCGTACCTTTGTTTACTGAAAACGCTTACATCAATAGCAAAAAAGAGCGATCGGCAGCCCCATATCACCCAATACGGTTCAGTTAAGAGTTATTGGTGAGGATTATATAAGTGTAGAGACGCGACGCCAGTCGCCTACGGAGGGAGACCCTCCTGCAGCGCTGGCTCAAATTTCGCGTCTCTACAGGAATTATCGGTCTGTAGATTATCTTATCCGAACCGTATTGCCATATCAGCTAGACACTTAATGTGATTATGTCCGATTTAATTAACAAACAAATCTTACTCAAAAGTCGCCCAGTCGGTGAACCAAAGGAAAGTGATTTTGCACTTGTTGAAACATCAATTCCCGAACCAGGAGAGGGCGAAATTTTAACACGCACAATTTATCTATCTCTTGACCCCTATATGCGTGGTCGGCTCAGTGCCAGTAAGTCTTATACAACTAATGTAGAACTTAACTCAGTAATAGTCGGTGGTACAGTCAGCCAAGTGGTGAAATCAAATCATCCCCAATTTCAAGCCGGAGATTTTGTGCTTGGTTATGACGGTTGGCCACTCGCTTCGCTCCAAGTCAAAAGTCAAAAGTCAAAAAAAATAATTTGGATGCAGAGCAACTAAATTCATTTATGGAAAATAAAAAAATGTATTTCGAGCGGAAAGTGCGCTCATATATACATATCGGACACGCAAACAAAACCCTATTTTCCGCTTGCTTTCATTCACTGACCCAGAGGTGTTAGATTGTCAGTTAGCTGCTAGGGGTTATCAACTCATTGAGCCAACTCTAGTCATGGGTCTTACGCTATCAGGTCGCTCGCTTAATGATGCACCATATATCAGCCGGGAAAGCCTTGACAACTGGTTGGTTGCTTATCATGATTTGAAAGCTTCAGGAGAGCAGCCATCAGCCATGCATCGCCAGATATTGACAAAGATCCAATCAGAGACTCTATTTGTATTATTGAAGCAGGATAAGGAAATCTTTGCCTGCGGAATCGGTGTTTTAGAAAGCGGTTATCTAGGCATCTTTGACCTGATTACCAATCCAATGCAAAGGCGGCGCGGCTATGCAACAGCGGTTATTCAAGGTTTGCTCCAATGGGGGAATGATAAAGGAGCCTTTTTTGGTATCGGCTCAATAAATTGGGGTAGCAGAGAAAAACAAAAAGGTGAGAGAGGT
>CAZZYE010000835.1:0-3990 GCA_964658145.1 uncultured Stigonema sp. | reverse complement strand
TGATGGCGCCGTTGATGGCTGGATTGATGTAGACTGCTGATCTGGTGTTACGTTCGTCTGGGTGGAGTTCCAAGTCAACCACGCCACACCGCCACTTACTGCAACAACCGCTGCTGAGACAGCTGCAATAACACCTGAAGAAATACGGTTTGACCCTTGCTGTTCTTTCATGTTAACTACTGACTTAAGGGTGAGATAATATTTTTCTCTTGTCGAAGTCTGGCTAAGGACGACGCTTACGAGCGGAGAGTTTCCAAAAACCTAGAGGATGGATCTATTCTTAAAAATTCTGCAATCTCTAATTCTGCTGCTTTCATTTCTAATTTTAGAATTCGCACTTGTAATCCGTCACCTTCCAAATTACCTAAATCTAATTGTTTGTTGATGAGAAAATTGCTAATAGCTAATAGCTAATTGCTAATTGTTACGATTCCCCATTACCCATTAGCTGTATCAATCCACTGCTTTAAAGTAGATACAACTTCAGTAATAGGAATTTCGTGAGGTTTACGCTCGATACGGTAAACTACTTCCACTTTGCCATTCGCGATCGCCCGCCCTGTAACAATCCTGACGGGAATCCCAATCAAGTCCGCATCCTTGAATTTAACTCCTGCTCGTTCATTGCGATCGTCGAGTAAGGTTTCAATTCCTGCTTTATTCAGATCTGTATAAAGTTTCTCGGCGATTTCGACTTGTTGAGCGTCGTTAATGTTAGGAATTGTGACAATTGCGTGATATGGTGCGATGCCAACAGGCCAGATAATTCCATCTTGATCGTAAGATTGCTCTACAGCAGCTTGCGCAAGGCGAGACACACCGACACCATAACAACCCATAAATAGGGGTTTTTCTTCACCCTGTTCGTTGGTGTAGGTGGCTGACATCGCTTGGGAATACTTAGTGCCTAATTGGAAAATGTGTCCTACCTCTATTCCACGGGCGCTTTGTAAGGTTTGTTCGGGATTGTGAATAGCGCGATCGCCTGGTCTTGACTTACGTATATCTACTACCACATTTGGTATTTTAACTTGCTCATCCCAATTGGCTCCAACTACGTGATAGCCGGATTCATTTGCGCCTGTGACGAAGTTCTTTAAATCAACAACTGTTTTATCTACCAAGCGCAAAAACTTCGGATGCAACTGCTTATCAGCAGCAATATATTCATCTCCAATATCCGGCGCAATATAGCCCAAAGGCAAAGGCTTAGCCCATTTTTCCTGTGCCTCTGCATTTGGTACAGTTAAGGTGATAATGGTTTTAGCACCGTACTGAGAAGCTAATTTCGTCAATTCATTTTGCAACTTGACTTCATTAACTTCCTGATCGCCTCGGGTGCTAACCAACACCAGTACTGTCAAACCATTGTCATAAACTGTCTGGTAGAGGACATTTTTCACCACTTGGGTAGGGGAGCATTTCAGGAACTTACAAAGTTGCTCAATCGTCTCCGTTCCGGGAGTCTCTCGTTTTTCATAATTTGAAAACGGTGAGGGTTCAGCGTCAATTGGTAAAGAAACTGCCTTTTCCACGTTGGCGGCGTACTGTCCATCTTCTGTATAGAGGACTTCATCTTCGCCAGCTTCCGCCAGCACCATAAATTCTTGAGAACCAGAACCGCCAATTGCACCAGAATCAGCTTGGACAGCGCGAAAAGCTAAACCACACCGCCGCAGCATATTGCTGTAGGCGTTGTCCATATCCTGATAAGTTTTTTTCAGGCTTTCTTCATCAGCATGAAAGGAGTAACCATCTTTCATGATGAATTCCCGTCCACGCATCAAACCAAAGCGGGGACGGATTTCATCGCGAAATTTAGTTTGAATTTGGTAGAGGTGCTGCGGTAGCTGACGGTAGGAACGAATCAGATCGCGAGCGATCGTTGTGATCACTTCCTCGTGAGTTGGTCCCAGCGCCAATTCTTGTTCGCGGCGGTCTGTGAGGGAAAACATGATGCCCTCAGCTTTAGTGTAGGTATCCCAGCGTCCGGACTCTTTCCATAATTCAGCGGGTTGCAATTGGGGTAAGAGACATTCTTGTGCACCAGTAGCGTTCATTTCTTCGCGCACAATTTGAGAGACTTTTTGCATTACCCGCCACATCAGAGGAAGATAAGCGTATAAACCGCTACCGATGCGACGAATGTAACCAGCGCGAATGAGTAGTTTATGACTGGGAATCTCAGCATCTGCTGGCTCATCTCTCAGTGTAAGGAATAACATTTGTGACAGTCGCATCGTTTGTCCCCTTTCCAAATTCGTTAATCTCTATTTCAGTTAAAGTCTAAAATGTGCAAGTGCAGCTTTAGGAGAAAATTACTTTGCCGGATGTCATCTATCATGCACAGCCACCTTTGGAATTTATCCCTCCAGCGCTTAACCCCTTGTTTTTGAGAACCTCCCAGTCGTTGCTCCCAATCTGGATCCGCTGGAAAACAGCAATTAGCCAAATTGAAGCCGACAACGTTGAGGTTTTGGTAGATCTCTATCGCCAGTTTCAGGGGGGAAAGATTCGCTTTTTGATCGCATTTCGCCATCCCAGTGTGGAAGATCCACTTTGTCTTGGCTACTTGCTTTCCCACTTGCTGCCCAAGGTAGCACGGCACAGGGCTGTCTCGCTACAACACCCTATTCATGCCCATTTTATCTACGATCGCGGAATTCCTCTATGGGCTGGTTCCCACATTGGTTGGATCGCGTCTCGCTTGGGTGGTACATCCATCCAGCGGGGTAAAGCAGACTGGACAGGGTTGCGTTCCGCCCGTAACTTGTTTGCTAATGGGCGTTTTCCAATGGCTGCTGCGCCAGAAGGATCTACCAATGGTCTTTCGGAAATTGTCAACCCCCTAGAGCCAGGGATTGCCCAGTTGGGCTTTTGGTGTGCGGAAGATTTGCACTCCGGAGGACGAGGTGAGCAGGTTTTCATTGTACCAATTGGGATTAAATACAATTACGTCGAAGCTCCTTGGAGTGAGATCGCCAATCTTTTAGATGAATTGGAAGCTGCTAGTGGTTTACCTGTATACGCAGAAACTGATTCATCTGATATCTTAAATCCCCACGGGCGGGGGAACCCCGCCCCTACGTCTCTATACCCACGGTTGTTGCGTTTGGCAGAACATTTACTGTTGTTAATGGAACAATTTTACACGCGGTTTTATCATCAAAAACTACCAGCGGTTCATACAGAAGGGCAGGAAAACGATATAAATGAAATTTTAGCTGCTCGTCTTCAAGCTTTATTAAATGTTGTGTTAGATGTAGCAGAGCAGTATTTTGACTTACAGCCGAAGGGAAATTTTAATGACCGTTGTCGTCGGGTAGAACAGGCTGGCTGGAATTATATTTTTAGAGAAGAATTTAAGGATACTAAAGCATTGTCTGCTTTAGAAAGGGGTTTAGGCGATCGCATTGCTGAAGAAGCTTCTTTGCGGATGTGGCATATGCGGCTGGTAGAAAGTTTCGTTGCCGTCACAGGCAAGTATATCCGAGAAAAACCGACAGCCGAACGGTTTGCGGAAACAACCTTACTTATATGGGATATGGTAAATCGGATCAAGGGCAGTAATCCCTTGAGTCATCGTCCAATTCTCGGTAAGCAACGGGTAAAAATAACTGTCGGTGAGCCAATATCTGTTTCTGAACGCTACCCAGCTTATCAGGCAAATCGTCAAGCGGCAAGACAAGCGGTTGCTGACTTTACGAAAGACTTGCAGCAGGCGATGGCTGGTTTGATTGTCAAGGGAGGTTGAGGGGCGATGTCCATCTCAACCAATAATTTAGCTGTAACTATTAATTTTTATATACCAGCTAAATACGTAGGGTGGGCACTGCCCACCAAAACCCGGATCTGGTGGGCAGATGTAGGGTGCGTTAGCGCTCTTCGTAACGCACCATTTTATACAGGGCTATTTCATTCTAAGATCGCAACCTCACTCGCCTAGGAATAAATTCCTAGGCTAATAGCTGAAGTCGGCTTAAGCCGACT
>CAZZYE010000834.1:2115-3999 GCA_964658145.1 uncultured Stigonema sp. | reverse complement strand
AACAATTAGCCATTTTCTATTGCGCTACCTTGGCTGGTTTGAAATTTTTAGCTTTGTAAAAAGTTTCTAAGCTGTCTTGATCGCCTACATAACGCCAGTGCCAAGGTTCATAACTTACACCTTGGGGATTGTCTTTGGGAAAGGACATTTCAAAGCTGAAACGAGCTGCATTCGCTTGCAGCCACTGAAAAGCTTTAGTTTTTTCAAAGTTGGGATTCACGTTCGTTGCTGGTACTGCCCCATCGCCAATATCTACAGCGTAACCTGTGTGATGTTCGCTATAACGAGGGGGAGCACTGACAGCAGCTCGTTCTGCTGCTGACTGATTCCGTTGAGATTTTACACCAAAGAACAACTGCTGTTGGTCTTTCACTGAACGAAAGGCGGAAATAGGCACCAAAATCACATTTTGATGCCGCGCTGCTTTTGCCATCGCCTCAAAACTTCGGGCAGCAGCTTTGCGCATTCTGGTGCGTCCATCTGCAGAAATCGTTACTAGTTCTGACTCAGGCGCTTCTGGGTAGGAAAAATGCCCTAAAAGTCTATCGGCATTTGGGGAGTTGACAGATGTATTAGATTGTGCTTTACTTTCAGCTTCTGAACTAGTAGGGGAAGGCTCAAGCTTTGCAGTTTTTTTCGATGCAGTTACAAACAACAAAAAGCCGCTAACTATAGCAAGCAGGAAAAATGCTGCCACTCCCCCAATAATTAAAATCTGTGGGCGGATACGCACTTTAGGTGCTACATCAGCAGTATCACGTAAAGCTGCCGGAATGTCCTCACCAGAGGTAGAAGATGAGTCGTGTGGTTTTCTTGAAAACCCTCCATTCTTCAAGGGTCAACTCCTGCTTTTATTGAATAGGGATAACAAATTGTAAACTAGAGAAAAAGAAACGCAATAGGTAGCATCTTTATTCTTGGGTGCAGTATTGACAAATATCCTAGAACTATATGTCAAATTAGTGGGATCAGTCCTGTTAGGATTCATTTTGGGACGCAAACTGCCTGCTACAGTTCCCACCCGATTGGGTCAGTTCCTCTTTTGGATAGGTGTACCGATCAGCATTTTAGTCTTTTTACGCAAAGCTGACTTCTCAGGACAGATTTGGATTGCACCTGCGATCGCCATCTCAGCAATTATACTCGGAGCATTATTGGCTTGGGCTGGCATTCAGGCACAAGCTTATTTTACAAATACCGTTCCCCAACAACCAACTCAGGGTAGTTTTATCCTCGCAGCAATGATCGGTAATACAGGTTATTTGGGCTATCCTATCACCCTGGCAATTGTCGGAAAGGAATACTTTGCCTGGGCGCTATTCTACGATTTGCTGGGGTCTACGGTCGGATCTAATATTTTAGGTGTGGCGATCGCATCTCGTTTTGGCAGCCGTATTCATAATTATTGGCAAATTCCTAGAGCAATCTTCACCAATCCAGCGCTGTGGAGTTACGGCTTTGGCTTGTGGTTTCGACAAAAAACCCTTGCTCCCTTAGTTGAATCCTGTCTAGAGAAATTGGCTTGGAGTGTGGTTGCTTTATCTCTGGTATTAATTGGGATGCGATTGAGTAAACTCAATTCTTGGCGCAGTTTCCCACGCGCTGGGATCAGCGTGGTCATCAAAATGCTACTAGTTCCGTTAATTCTCAGTAGGATTATACCACTTTTTGGTTTAACTGGTGCAACAGCAGAGGTAATTATCCTACAAATGGCAATGCCTCCAGCTTTTGCCACATTGGTCATTGCCGAAACCTTCAATTTGGATCGCGAACTTTCAGTCACTGCATTGGCAGTGGGAACTATAGTAATGCTTGTGACTCTCCCTGTTTGGTTGTGGCTTTTTTGAGTTAGGAGTTAGGAGTTATAATTTTTATTCCTCACTC
>CAZZYE010000834.1:0-2105 GCA_964658145.1 uncultured Stigonema sp. | reverse complement strand
ATTTACTCCCCCTTACCTTCACCGCAAGTTCTGCCTAGTTCATCGTAGATTTTGGTAGGGTGCGTTAGCGAAGCGTAACGCACCGAAATCGTTGTGAATAATGGTGCGTTACGGCTTCGCCTAACGCACCCTACTGACTTACCTTCACCGCAAGTTCTGCTGGTTTCATATATTCGTAGTGTTCAAATGGTTGATGAATCCAAGGGTTATCAGGCAGATAATCGACGTAGTAATTGGGGATAATTACTGAACAGGCTTTATACCAGATTACGGCAGTACGGATTTGTTCAATTAGGGAATGACTATGTTGTTTCAGCCAAGGAATAGTTTCTTGGAGTGTGATTCCAGAATCTACCAGATCATCCACCAAGAGAATGCGCGAACCTAAATTTTCAGTAGTCATTGTTAAATGGCGCGAAAAGGTTAGGTTGCCCCTTTCTTGCTTGCCAGAACCACTGTAAGATGATGTTGCCAAAATAGCTAGAGGTTGGTTATATATACGCGATAGAATATCTCCTACTCGTAGTCCACCTCTGGCAAGGCAGATAATTTGGTTGAATTCCCAACCGGATTGATAAATTTGAGCAGCCAGTTGTTCAATTTTTTGGTGATACTCTGACCAAGAAACGTAAAGGTCTGGCATAAAAGATCTGATTTATGGCTAATACTGGATAGCAAGCAATTTATTTTAGTACGAGTGAGCGCAAGGTACTATGACTGATTCTGCCCCTAATGGCTATCCCCAACAAACTTTTGAAAGTGAAAAACTTAGTTTAAAAACCAAACTGGCTTATGGCGCTGGCGATTTAGGACCAGCGATTACTGCCAATGTTTCGATATTTTTTCTGCTAATTTTCTTTACCAATGTTGCTGGTATCCCGGCGGGGTTAGCTGGCAGTATTTTAATGATTGGCAAAATTTGGGATGCAGTGATTGACCCCATTCTGGGGGCGCTGAGTGACAAAACGGAATCTCGGCGCTGGGGACGTCGCCTTCCTTGGTTATTGTATGGAGCAATTCCTTTTGGAATTTTCTTTTTCTTACAGTGGATGATACCACCATTTAGTGTTTGGGGGTTGTTCGGCTATTATGTAGTCATTGGGGTGATAGTTCAGTCGCTCTACACTGTCGTCAATTTGCCTTACACGGCAATGACTCCAGAACTCACTCAGGATTACGACGAACGTACCAAACTTACCAGCTTTCGCTTTGCTTTTTCTATTGGTGGTAGCATTCTGTCGTTGATTTTAGCAAAAGTTATTTTTGATCAGATTGCCGATCGCCAAGCTAGGTATGTAGTGCTAGCAGCAATTTGTGCCGTCATTGCCGTGTTGTCATTATATTGCTGCATTTGGGGAACGCGCGATCGCGTCATGGCTTTTGAAGCCAAACGCACTCAAACCGAGTCACCCACACCTCTTACCATAGGCGAACAAATCAAAATCGTCTTAAGTAACAAACCTTTTTTATTCGTTATCGGTATTTATCTTTTTTCCTGGTTAGGTGTACAGGTAGAAGCCAGCATTATTCCCTACTTTGTCGTCAACTGTATGCGCCTCAAAGAATCAGACGTACCAACAGTACTGATTGCAGTCCAAGGAACCGCCCTTTTAATGCTATTTGTTTGGAGTGCTTTAAGTGAGCGAGTTGGGAAAAAAGCTGTTTATTTTATGGGTATGAGTTTATGGATAATAGCAGCAGCGGGAATATTTTTCTTACAGCCAGGTCAAATCGGTTTAATGTACCTTTTGGCAGTGATGACAGGTATTGGCGTTTCCACCGCTTATCTCATTCCTTGGTCAATGATCCCAGATGTCATTGAACTAGATGAACTCAATACAGGACAACGCCGCGAAGGAATTTTTTATGGCTTCATGGTTTTGCTGCAAAAATTCGGTTTAGCCGTGGGACTGTTTCTAGTAGGAAATGCCTTACAAGCATCCGGTTTTAAAGAGGCTGTTTCAGGTCAACCACTACCCATACAACCAGATTCAGCACTCCTAGCCATTCGCACTGCTACTGGTCCTCTGCCTACCATTTTTTTGATTTGTGGCTTATTTTTAACCTATTTTTACCCGATTACCCGTGAGGTACATGCAGAAATT
>CAZZYE010000833.1:0-4000 GCA_964658145.1 uncultured Stigonema sp. | reverse complement strand
GTCGCCTACGGCGGGAGACCCGCCTGCAGCACCGCAGTTTCTTTCGGAGGGAAACCCTCCTCCGAACTGCTCGCTGCCTCGTCTTGGCGGTTCGTTAAAAAAAACTTAGGTATTCTTTGAGTGCCAAAGAAGTAGTAGCTGACTCCTTGATATTTAACTTTTTCACAAAAATTGACTACTCCTGCACTCTGGATGTGGTGGTAGCACAAGCAAAAAGCCACAATAGAAGATACAGGCTTTGCAAACAAAGCCTTGCGTTGAACAAGGAGTCTGTTGTCAGTGGTATTACAAGTCCAAAAAAGCACCTACGAAGCTAAAACCCAAGAAATCGCCAAACAGCTTTTAGCTGCGACACAGGAGAGTCGTTCGTTTTTTGCTGCATTGCGCGATCAGATGCGCTGGGATGATAAATTACTAGCTTGGGCGATGAGCAATCCTGGGTTGCGGGTGCAGCTATTTCGCTTTATTGACACTCTTCCTGCTTTACGTAGTAAACCGGAAATTGCAGCGCATTTACAAGAATATCTAGGGGATGAGTCGGTAGAATTACCAGCAGCCCTCAAGGCGATGCTAAACTTTGCTAACCCCGACTCAATGCCAGGGCAAGTTGCTGCTACAACTGTTTCTACAGCAACAGAAACATTAGCTCATAAATATATTGCCGGAGAAAATATTCAAAAGGCGCTGAAGACAATTGAACGACTGCGTAAGGAAAAAATGGCTTTCACCGTAGATTTATTGGGTGAGGCGGTGATTACCGAACCAGAAGCCCAGTCTTACCTGGATCGATATCTGGAATTAATGCAACAACTGGTACAAGCATCGAAGAGTTGGACGCCAGTTCCCTTAATTGACGAAGCCGATGGTGAAGCATTACCAAAGGTTCAAGTTTCTGTAAAGCTAACGGCATTTTACTCCCAGTTTGACCCACTGGATGCTCAAGGTAGTGAGGAACGGGTAGGCGATCGCATCCGCCTCCTGTTACGTCGTGCCAAAGAACTAGGCGCTGCTGTTCATTTTGACATGGAACAGTATGCCTACAAAGACCTAACTCTTAGCATCTTGAAAAAATTGTTGCTGGAAGAAGAGTTTAGGCAACGTACAGATATTGGCATCACAATCCAAGCATATCTGCGGGACAGCGAGCAAGATGTACTTGACTTAATTGCTTGGGCAAAACAGCGTAGTTATCCGATTACGATCCGCTTGGTCAAAGGTGCCTACTGGGATCAGGAAACCATTAAAGCGGCGCAAAAAGATTGGCTGCAGCCAGTTTACAATGATAAAGCAGCAACGGATGCTAACTTTGAGAAGCTAACTGAGTTATTGCTAGAAAATCACCAATATGTGTATTCTGCGATTGGTAGCCATAACGTGCGATCGCAAGCTCGTGCCATAGCAATAGCTGAAAGTTTAAATGTCCCCCGTCGTTGCTTTGAATTGCAAGTCCTCTACGGTATGGGGGATAAAATAGCTTCAGCGTTAGTTGATCAGGGTTATCGAGTCCGAGTTTACTGTCCTTACGGTGAACTTCTGCCAGGAATGGCTTATCTGATTCGCCGCTTGTTGGAAAATACTGCTAATAGTTCCTTTTTACGGCAAAATATGGAAAATCGTCCGGTGGAGGAGTTAATTGCACCGCCCCTGGTAGGACAAGGCGACAAGGAGACAAGAAGACAAGGGGAAAATTCCTTAACTCCCCACTCCCGTACAGACGTTCCGGCGGAACGTCTCTTCCCCACTCCCCACTCCCCTTTTGCCGGTGCGGCGGATACGGATTATGCTGAAGAGGAGGCAAGAAAGAAGTCTGAACAAGCTTTTCAAACTGTCCGCCAACAATTAGGCAAAACTTATTTACCGTTGATCAATGGTGAGTACGTTAAGACTCAACAAATTATAGATTCCGTCAATCCCTCTAATTATAGTGAGGTGGTTGGTAAAGTCGGACAGATCAGTGTTGAACAAGCCCAACAGGCGATGCAAGCTGCACTCGCTGCATTTCCTGGTTGGCGCAAAACACCTGTAAGAGAACGCGCCCTGATATTACGGAAAGCTGCTGATTTGATGGAAGGGCGTCGCGCTGAACTAAATGCTTGGATAGTTTTGGAAGTTGGGAAACCGGTGCGTGAGGCGGATGGTGAGGTTTCGGAGGCGATAGATTTCTTTCGCTACTACGCCGACGAGATGGAACGGTTGGATCAAGGTTACAATTACGACATCCCTGGCGAGACGAATCGCTATATCTACCAGCCACGGGGAATTGCAGTGGTGATTTCTCCTTGGAATTTTCCGCTTGCTATTGCTACAGGGATGACGGTAGCAGCGTTAGTTGCTGGCAATTGTACTTTGCTGAAACCTGCGGAAACGTCTTCTGTAATTGCGGCAAAATTGACGGAAATCTTGGTTGAGGCTGGGATACCCAAAGGTGTATTTCAGTATGTGCCTGGGAAGGGTTCGACAGTCGGCGCTTATCTGGTGAACGATCCTAATACTCATGTTATTGTTTTTACTGGTTCACAAGAAGTAGGATGTAGAATTTACGCAGAAGCGGCAATTCTCAAGCCTGGTCAAAAGCATATGAAGCGAGTGATTGCCGAGATGGGCGGCAAGAATGCTATTATTGTGGATGAAAGTGCTGATTTAGACTCTGCAGTTGTTGGGGTTGTGCAGTCGGCGTTTGGTTACACCGGACAAAAATGTTCTGCTTGTTCGCGGGTGATTGTGCATAATGCTGTTTATGATGCCTTTGTGGAACGTTTTGTGGCAGCGACGAAATCACTTAACATTGGGGAAGCGGAGTTACCCAGTACGCAAGTTGGTCCTGTGATTGATGCAAATGCACACTCGCGCATTCGTGAGTATATTGAGAAAGGTAAGGCAGAAGCAAAAGTTGCTTTGGAAATTCCAGCACTGGATAACGGGTATTTTATTGGTCCTGTGATTTTTACAGAAGTCTCACCAAACGCGACAATTGCCCAAGAAGAAATTTTTGGTCCAGTTGTGGCAGTTATTCGGGTAAACGACTTTCAGGAGGCGCTGGAAGTTGCTAACGGTACTAACTTCGCTTTGACTGGTGGACTTTACTCTAGAACACCTTCGCACATTCAAATGGCGCAGTCAGAGTTTGAAGTTGGGAATTTGTATATTAACCGCACCATCACGGGTGCTGTAGTTGCACGGCAACCGTTTGGTGGGTTCAAGCTTTCTGGAGTTGGTTCTAAGGCAGGAGGACCTGATTACCTGCTGCAATTCTTGGAACCGCGCACGGTGACTGAGAATATTCAGCGCCAAGGTTTTGCGCCGATAGAAGGCGCTGATTAAACTAGTAGGGTGGGCAATGCTAGCCCGCGTCTTGGTGAAGCATAAAAATGATATTTTTCTTTGTGTTCTTTGCGTCTTCGTGGTTAAAAAATATTTTTTAACCGCGAAGACACGAAGACCAAGGGAGGTCAAATGTCGAAAATCGGGCATGATTTTCCAAGTTTTTGGTTCACCTTGAAAGGGCTGGCAATGCCCACCTTATTAATTGAACCGCCAAGACGCCAAGAACGCCAAGAAATTTTGATGAGTGATGTAGTTATTAAAGTTGCTGAGTTGCCTGAGGAACTAATGGCGATTCAAGCAATCAGAAAATCTGTTTTTCAGGAAGAACAAGGGGTAGATCCGGCTTTAGATTTTGATGGTCAAGATGAATTTTCTGAGCAGTTTATTGCTTATCTAGATGATCAATATGTCGGTACTGCTAGAATTAGATATTTGGATAACAAAACTGCGAAAATAGAGAGGTTAGCTGTTTTGCCTATAGCTAGAGGGCAAGGTATTGGTAAGAAAGTTATGGAAAAGGCTTTGGAGATTATAGCTAGCAAGAATATCCCAGAAGTTGTGATTCATGCTCAAGAATATGTGAAAGGTTTACATCAGCAAATGGGTTTTCAGGAAGAAGGAGAAATATTTGAAGAAGCAGGCATTCGTCATGTAAAAATGAGAAAATTGTTAGTGG
>CAZZYE010000832.1:0-4000 GCA_964658145.1 uncultured Stigonema sp. | reverse complement strand
CTTAACTGAACCTTATTGCATTATAGGTAATTAACCGGACATGATGTAATTTAACAATCCGCAGGGGATTCTTCACTTGGCCTTACGGGTTAAGCGTGAGATCAAAGCGTGGTTACAGACTTGATAGCAAACAAACCTAAAATTTAATATTTTCTTAACTTAATTTTAACCTTATTAGTTTATTTTATTTAAAAATTGAAAAAAGATGTAGTTATTAAGCTGCACTTATCAAGCCATATTGTCTAACACGTTGAACGCTCCTTGTGTATTTGGAGCGTTTAACTGCTCTACCTTTTTGCTCAAGATGAAATTCAGGAATCTATGTAACAAATAGGCTCTCTTAATTCTTATGGTTCAAGGGTTTCATCTCTCAATTTAGCTTTAGCAATTCTAAATCATTCGTGAACATACAGATGATTTAGGAGGGTAGTATTTGCCTAACTAGCTTGTGTCTTGGTAGAAGGGAAAATGAGGTCAAAAATCACTTATTTTCTGGAGTTTTTATTTACCAAGACGCTGGCTAGCAATAGCTACTAAATCTGGTAACGGTGGGTATTGCCCATCCTACTAACAATTTCACAAATCACATAGGACGGCTATATAGAGCCTCTAGTTCTTGCAAATATTAGGCTCCAAATATCCTTGACAGACCAAGCTTTACAGAATCTATATCGAGCAACTGATGAACTTTAATCAGAACTTAAAAAAAAAGCTGGGGGAAATCTGGAATTAATCCTGAATGCGTTGAATCTTAACTAGGGGCAAGTCAGCTTGACAAGAACCTAGATCAATTCATGAGAATATTAATATGAAAAGCATTTTTAGACGACAAGTGCGAGAGCTTGCCGCGATCGCAAAAGTATTTAGGATCAGAAAACTGCGGCAACTCTATTTGATTGCTTGCAGTTTTCTGATTGCTGGATTTGCTGTCATATTTGCGATGCCAGGTGAGACGCAAACCCCATCCTCAGCTTCAACTTCTGTTTGCTTCCAACCGAGTGCAGGCAGCGTTGTCAATAACCCACCAGAAATCCGAAATGCCGATGCATCCAATCCGGCAAGATTCACGGTTGAGCAAAACTGCTATCTTGCCAACGGTAACCTGCTTTCCCCAACGCTGAGGGTGACTCCAGGTAAGGCAGACTTCGTACTGAACTTAACTAACAAACTCCCTGGTCCAGCAAAAGAAAAGCAAGACCAAGACTGCGAGCGCGAATATTCTGGAGGCATGGCACCTAAAAATTCAACCAACCTCCACTACCATGGCTTAAACGTCTCCCCAAAGTGCCATCAGGACGAAGTTGTGAGGACGGTGGTTGAGCCGAACGAGAATTTCGAGTATAAGATTGAAATTCCAGCGAACGAGCCACCCGGACTGTACTGGTATCACCCGCACGTCCACATGCAAAGTGAAGATCAAGTGCTGAGGGGATTGACAGGTGCGATCGTTGTTGAAGGCATCGGAACGTTTAACCAGCGAGCTGCTCAACTTACGGAACGGGTGTTTGTCCTACGCGATATGCCAGTAGATGAGAAGAACACGCCACAAGTTGATTGTACGTATATTGATCCGAGTAAAAGGGATTCAAATAATGATCCTTATAACCCGGTCTGTCAGCCTGCTAAAGACATTTCAATTAACTCAGTTCCAATTAGATACCACTACACTCCGGGTGCAAAGACGGCTACATACGATCCGCCAGCCGTCATTAAAATGAAACCGAATGAAGAACAGTTTTGGCGTGTAGCCAATACAGCGGCAGATACCTACTTTGACTTACAACTCACTTACGATGGCACTCCTCAGCAGCTGACGTTGGTCGCGAGGGATGGTATTGCAGTCAATTCTGATAAGCCTAAAGACCAGACTCAGACAATCAAAATCAACCACATTCAGCTACCCCCAGGCGGAAGAGCAGAGTTCATTATCACGGGTCCTGGGGCGTCGGTCAAGGATGCTAAGTTTCTGACGCTGAATTATGACACAGGCTCACAAGGTGATAATGACCCACAACGAACAATAGCTAGAATTGATACGCAAACACAATTGACTGCCGACGAATTATCTGCCTCAGCCTCAGTTCCTGAGTCGAACGTTGACTTAAAGCAAGTATCGGGCGATCGGTTCTCTGGACTAAGTCAGGCGAACTCTGTAAAGGAGCGCACACTCTACTTCTCTGAAGATGCAGACAATTTCTACATAACTGTGGAGCCGAATAAGCCTAAAGTCTACGATCCAAACTTCAAGACTCCCGATATTACCGTTCAGGAAGGAACGATAGAGGATTGGACTGTGGAAAACCGTACTCAGGAAGTTCATGCCTTCCATATCCACCAGATCCACTTCCTAGTGGAGGATAGCCCAGATTCGAGTGATAAAGGGATGTTGCGTGACACGATCAACGTCCCTGTTGGGAAGAGCGTTAAACTCAAAATGGATTTTCGAGGCGTGGGAAAGAGTATCGCAGGTACTTTTGTCTACCACTGTCATATCCTTGAACACGAAGACAAGGGCATGATGGCGCCGATTGAAGTCAAGCCCATCAGCAGTTAGATTTCGTCTAGAGACGTTGCATGCAACGTCTCTGGTGTCAGTCATAGACAAGGGCAGCTTAGTACTCACTTAGTCCGCCGCATCGTCTAAACCCAGATCTTCTCTGTTCGGATACTGTTGTGCTACGTTCAGGAACCTGAGTTCGAGGTAACGTTCTTAATATTGATTTTTCGTTTTCGCTTGTAGCCTGTGTTCCTGATTCTTTCTTTGAGGAGTATTTTAGATCTAACTCGTGTTCAGGAAAACTCAGAGCATTGCGATTCCTGAGTTTCTCCGTTTTAGGTTTGGATAGTTCTTCAGTTTCAGATAGTTTGGTCCACATGGGATCAAAGGAATGCAGGAATTGCTCGTCATTAATTTTTGCCATTTGTAAATATACTCCTAGGACTTACGTATTAACAGAAATTTGGTTATTTGAATTAAAGAAAAGAAGTTAAGCATGCTTGTGCTTTCCTTCTAGATTTAATTGAGTGTAGGCAAAATCAACTTATGCTCTCCTCTTTGACGAACACGCAACAGCATTACTTGGCGCAGTGTTTTTAACACATACAACGACTTATTTGTAAAGTACAGAAGTCTTAGCACCTAAAACTTCGTCCTTACAGCCATTTTCAGGTAAATAGACCACAGTTGTAGGGGCGCTCCTGCCGTTCGCCCCTACAAATGGTATGGTTCATTTATGTGAAAACTGCTGTAATATATGTCGCAGAAGTACGGTGGAACATCTCGGAAAATTCTTCATTTTTTGTTGAAGTCCTAAGGAGTTAACCTTAAAAACTCGTACAGCTTGTACAAATTGTGTGAGCCAATTCAATAATCGTAGTTTTGCTGAGAAATATCTTCCGAAAGAATACAGAAAATAAAATTTTAGTTAGATTAAAGTTTCGATAAACTGGGCTGTTTTTAAGTGTAATTACTTAAGCAAATCTCTTAATTTAAAATTTATGTTGTCGTTGACTTTATTTAGCATTTATCGATGTAAACTGCTCGCCAACCTTACCTTACTACAGCGATCGCAATACGGTTCGGATAAGACTTGATCCCCCCAACCCCCCTTTTTAAGGGGGGCTAATTTCCCCCCCTTAAAAAGGGGGGTTAGTTCTGATCTTCCAAGGATGAACATGGTTAATCGAACCGTATTGACAGTGATCCCAGATTTTTTGCTCACTGCATAGCCGTCTTATTTTTTCTAGATAAGTAGACATCTCCGAAAAACAATGTAGAGACGCGACGCCCTTACGGGTTCGCCCTTCGGCTTGGTGCAGTCGCCTACGGAGGGTTTCCCTCATAATGCGCGCTGCTTCACCAGTTCCCTACGGAGGGTCTCCCTCCGTAGGGACTGGACTCACCAGTCGCCTACGGAGGGAGACACTCATAATGCGCGCTGGCTCAAATTTCGCGTCTCTACAAGGATGGAAGGTAACGCATAATTAGTTTCCGGAGATG
>CAZZYE010000831.1:0-4005 GCA_964658145.1 uncultured Stigonema sp. | reverse complement strand
ATCACTGATTAGCCGCACCACTATAATTGGGGTTTTTAGCGGCGACTTTTTCATTTATGTAGTCATAGATTTCGCGAAACTTAGGAATAGCCCGCAGTTCCAGACGAGTACCATTCCTCAGGGTTAGCACCATATCTCCCCATAAACCAATGCCACGGGGAACTTTGACTATTTTGACAATTTCTGAGTAAATTACGTCGGTGCGATCGCGTCCCATCCAACCGCCAGTTACTGAAATCCGGCGATCGGTGATGCGAAAGCGTAACCATAATGCCCTGACAATTGCGCCAATAGTCAACGGTAGACCAATTATGGTTAACCCAATCAGTATGTTTATGATTAAATCCCCAATATGGGGACCGCCTTCAAAATAAACTTCTTCACGAATGCCCATTTAACACCTCGATGTGTGCCAACAACTGCTCTAATTCTTGCAGAAATTCTTGGCTTACGCACTTTATATCTCCTGTTGTTGGTTTGACAACAATCACTAATCGCCATCCTGGTGATAATTTGGGCAACAACTGATGCAAAGTTGCTGTGATTTGCCGCTTGATGCGGTTGCGAACTACTGCTCGTTTACTGACTTTTGTGCTAATGGAAATGCCAATTTTTACTGGAGTCAGATGTGAGTCGTCTATTTTTTCTACAGTACTGGCGGCAGTACCCTTAGAAGGCACTGTTGCAGATGACGGTCGTAAGGCTCTTAATGTTAAATAGGAACCATTACGGCGAATTCCTTCCCGGAAAACTGCCTGGAAATCTTTTCTAGATTTTAACCGATTTGCTTTGGGCAAAGCCACAGCCGCAATGATTGCCCTAAACGCTTAGACGATGACGACCCTTTTTTCTCCTAGCCCTGATGACATTTCTCCCGGTTGGTGTGTGCATCCTAGCACGAAAACCAGAGGTTCTTTTTCTCTTTCGGCAAGTGCCGCCTAGGGTCCTTTGCATACTTTTTGTTTTCCTCCAAGACGATTTTCTCTAAAAAAAATCACAACTTGCTATTGTATCACATGAAACGCTACACCGCAAGGCTCAGAGGAATATAGAGTCAGGAGTGAGGAATAAAATAATAATAAATGAATTTGAGACGTACAGCCGTTCCGCCGGAACGTCTCTTCCTCACTCCTAACGGACGTACAGACCGGCGGAACGTCTCTTCTGAATCCTTAACCTACCCTTGATGACTGATGCTGATAATCCAAGTCCCAATGTAACGCGATAGCGGCACATCACCTGGAGACTGAACTGAACAATTGAAATAGAATACTCCACCGAAATTTGGGTTTTTCACGTTAGAGAGAACCAGTTCAACGTTGCTACCTGCAGGCACAGCCTCTTGGGGATAAATTTCAATCACGTGATTTTCTTTGTCCCACTTCACCTCAGACAGGGGAACTTTTTTGTCTTTAACACGTACTTCAATATTTTTGTCGTCAAAGCTTCCTTTGTAGTATTCAGGATAACTGATCACAAAATGAGCAACCGCTATTTTCAGCTTTTTGTTAGAAATTCTTAGTCGGTAACGATCCCAGCCATCGGGTTGACCACCAAAATCTAAGCGGTAGGACAGTTGATTGTCGCCTTTGACACCGCTAAACAATGTAAACCCAGGCAAACTTTGCGCCCAGGTGATAGCAGGGTTACTAGCCAGCAAACAGCTAGTTACGGCTAAAGCAGAGAGAAGTCTAAGCGGCGTCCGCCGCCTCGCAGAACTTCGTCCAAGTAAACGTCGCATGGTTAAGCTCCTTTAACAGAAATTGAGATCTAATAACTGTAAGTAAATGTTTGTAAACTAAACTTTACTACTGACTTTATAATAATGGACGTAGAATCCCAACAAAAAGTGTCCTTCCACGCATATTTTTAAGTAAAAATAGTAATATTTTTGTAAATTATATTACTTGATGATTACATAAATATGACTTCCAGCTTTGTTAATTTGAACCAGCGGTAAAACACTGTTGGGATTTAATTGTGTTTCTAAATATGTATAAGTGTATCTAAATTTAAGTTCTTTGTGATAAAAATTTAGTAATGGACTAGAGTCATTGCTAGCTAACTTAGGCTGAACTGATCAAAATCAAGTTGAGTTAAAGTAAAAATATAGGACTTACGCATTGACAGAAATAGTTAAGTATGGGGGAGGATTTTTCAGGCAATCGGCGCTTTCTTGCAGTTGGGTAGACCACAATCCGATCGTAGGGGCGCGGTTTCCGCGCCCTTACAATGTCGTCAATTCTAAAGCAGGGTTTACGCCTCGCCTTACTCAAACGACCAAATTATGTTATACATATGATGCTTAAGAGCGTATAGTGCGTAAGTCCTAAAATAATTGATTTTTTTCGGGATAAGTTGTTGATATAGGAATCATATTTGATTGTTGAAATATACGTAGGGTGGGCACTGCCCACCAAAACCCGGATCTGGTGGGCAGTACCCACCCTACGCTACTTAAAATTTTTCATTAATGATTTAGGATTCCTATAGTTTAATTAATATTGCAAAATGTAAAAAAATAATAACAAAAATTTTAAATTGATAAAAGAAGTTAAAAACAAAGATGCAAGATTTCAGGATCAACATAGGATGTGCAATGAATGAACCTTATTTGCCAGTAAGCTAATTGGCTTTCCCAATGTACATGTTGAAACTCAATTTTAGGAGTTAAAAGTCAAGAGTATAGCTATATTCTGACTCCTAGCTTCTGGCTCCCCTAAGTACGAAAAACTGCAAACTAAATGCATGCAAGAATAAATATTTATCTCTAAGGAGATTTCATGAGAATAGCAGTTCCCAAAGAAATTGAAGTTTGTGAGCGTCGTGTAGCATTAATTCCTGACACCGTTGCCCGATTGGTAAAACAGGGTGTGGAAGTGTGGATAGAGGCTGGTGCAGGCGATCGGGCTTTCTTTACTGATGCTGCTTATGAGGCAGCAGGAGCCAAAATAATCGCTGATACCGCTACTTTATGGGGTGAAGCAGATGTTCTACTTAAGGTTAGCCCACCTCAAGAGCGAGAAGATGGACGTTTAGAAACTGATTTACTAAGGGAAGGGGCTGTCCTGATTGGGTTTCTCAATCCCTTAGGAAATCCGTCTGTGGTGCAGCAACTGGCAGAACGTAAAGTAACTGCTATCAGTATGGAGATGATTCCTCGTACCACTAGGGCGCAGAGTATGGATGCTTTGTCGTCGCAAGCGTCAATAGCAGGTTACAAAGCGGTACTAATTGGCGCAGCAGCATTACCGAAATACTTCCCCATGTTAACAACAGCCGCAGGCACGATCGCCCCCGCCAAAGTGTTTATTATGGGTGCTGGTGTTGCAGGCTTACAAGCGATCGCCACCGCCAGACGCTTGGGAGCAGTGGTAGAAGCCTTTGATATCCGCCCCGCCGTTAAAGAAGAAGTACAAAGCTTGGGAGCGAAATTTGTTGAAGTCAAACTAGAGGAAGAAACAACCGCTGCTGGAGGCTATGCCAAAGAAATTTCTGAGGCTAGTAAACAGCGCACTCAGGAAGTTGTCGCTGAACACGTCAAGAATGCTGATGTAGTAATTACTACCGCCCAAGTTCCTGGGAGAAAAGCACCTATTTTAGTCACCGAAGACATGGTGGCACAGATGAAAATAGGTTCGGTCATTGTGGATATTGCTGCCGAACAAGGTGGTAACTGCGCCTGCACCGATCCCGGCAAAGACATTGTGTGGAATGGCGTCACCATCATCGGTCCGATCCATCTACCATCATCAATGCCAGTTCACGCCAGCCAATTGTATTCCAAAAACGTGACATCGTTGCTGCAACTTCTCATTAAAGACAAAGCTTTAGATT
This sequence comes from uncultured Stigonema sp., assembly GCA_964658145.1. Taxonomy (GTDB): domain Bacteria; phylum Cyanobacteriota; class Cyanobacteriia; order Cyanobacteriales; family Nostocaceae; genus Stigonema. The sequence goes on along the minus strand of CAZZYE010000831.1, from coordinate 168 downwards.
TGAACTTTGCCGACGACATCATCAATGGGGCTTGCGTTACCCACGCTGGTGAAATTCGCAACTCACGAGTACGCGATGCGCTACAAGCTTTGGCAGTTAGCTAATGAAGAGGGAGTGGGGAATAGGGAGTAGGGAGTAGGGGGGAGATGAGGGGGATGAGGGAGACAA
>CAZZYE010000830.1:0-4008 GCA_964658145.1 uncultured Stigonema sp. | reverse complement strand
AAAAAGACGCCCTTCGGGTGACGCTCCTTCGTCGCTAACGCTTCGCTAACGCCAGATCCTGCAGGAGGGTTTCCCTCCTACAGGGCTGGACTCACCGTTTTTCTCTTGTGGTGCGTCTCGAATTTCATCTTTTTTTTAAGTGGGCTTTAAACCCACCTATGTAGTTTTTTCTTTCCTGTTCCCTGTTAAGAGTTCCCTGTTCCCTTTTTTTTTGTAAAATCTAAATTGCTAATTGTTAAAAGCCATTAGCAATTACCCAATTTTCTCCAACAACCGCTGAATCTGTTCAGCTTGTTGGGGTTGACGCTGTGCCTGGAATAAGTCTCTAGCTTGTTGCAGAGTTACAATTGCTTCCTCTTTCTTTTTTTGCTCTATCAAAATATTTGACAGACGTAAATATGCATCAACTTTTTTAGGAGCGCGGCGAATCACTTCTTGGAACTGTTGCGTCGCTTCCCCTAATTTCCCTTGCTGCATCAAAGCATCACCTAATAGCAAATGAACCACATCATTAGTAGAATTTAGGGAAATTACTTTCCGAAGAACTGCTTCTGCCCCTTCGTAATCTTTTTGCTGATAAAGAGTGACTCCTTTTTGAAAATAATTAGAAGTTATCAATGTTTTCCAAGAGAAATAAGCGAGCATTGAAATACTAAAAATGACGATAACGATGGCGATAATATCATTTTGATGAAAGTTTTCTAGCATTGTCTTAACCCAAAAGACAGGCGATAGGATAAATCAGATATTCGATGAAAAAGAGTTTCCAAATAAATTGATAAAACTGGGTGATCGCACTTTTATCTTGCAAGTCCACTTGCCTACTTTGCCACCACATCAACAACAGAGCCACGAGATGAGTAATCACAAGGAAAACTGAGTTCACCTCAGCAAAGCGCAGCACACCAACCACAACCATTCCCAAATAACAGATAGTTAACACCCAGCAAGCAAAATTGAAAACTGCTTGCTTACCGAATTGGATAGTCAAAGTAGTAATATTGTACTGGCGATCGCCTTCCAGATCGGGGATATCTTTAAAGATCGCGATCGCCAACGAAAATACCACAATAAATACCGTCAACACCCACACCGCAGCCGGAATCGATGGCTTTTGTTGGAAAACCCAACTAAAATGCAAAAACAGCCCTAAATTAACAATAGCCCCCCGCACAGAAAAAATACACAGCGCTGCCCAAAAAGGAAACCGCTTCAAGCGAATTGGCGGTAAAGAATAAGCCGTACCAATCGCCAAACTAATAGCCACCATACCGAACAAAAACGGTCCAAAAAGCAACGCTAAAACTAGCGCCAAAATCCCAGTAACTACCACAATCAAATTGCCTTGCGCCCTAGAAAACTCCTCAGAAGCAAGAGGCAAATGAGGCTTATTAATCTTGTCAATCGCTACATCTTCAAGTTGATTCAGCCCCACAATATAGACATTGCCACATAAACAGGCAATCCACGCTCCCAAAAGAGGGAATAGGGAATAACTACCCTTACCAGCAGCAATAGCAATCAAATATAACCCCAACACACTCAAACTCGTACCAATAATCGTGTGCGGACGCGAAAACTTCCAAAAAGCATAAAACCAACTACCCCGAAACCCTAACTGCTGCGAAACTTGACTCATCCTCTCCTCTCTCTGCGCTCTCTGCGCCTCTGCGGTTCGTTTACTTATTTCCACACAACAACCCAAACCGAATCAACCCACTCTCATAACCCCGACGCATCAACCCCAAAGACAGCGCCGCTTGAATAGTACTCCAACCCGAAACCAGCAAACCCCAAATCGCACTTGGAGTAAACGCCGAATCAATCACCACATCCCAAAACGGAGCCACAGCCTTAGACCAATCAGCAGTACGAATATTTTGCAACCCAAGTTTATGGGCGATCGCTTCATACTCTGGCAAAGAAATCACATAAGGCAAACAGTACACCCGATAAATCTCCTGCAAGTGCTTTCGCTCATCAGTAGTCAGTGGTGTATCAATCGGTCGATGGCACCAAGTCACCATAATCAAAGTTCCACCAGGTTTCAGTACCCGGTAGCACTCCTGTATAAACTTCCTTTTATCCGGCATATGCTCACCACTTTCCAGCGACCAAACCAAGTCAAAAGAATTGTCAGCAAAGGGCATTGCTTGAGCATCTGCAACTTGGAAACTAGATCTATCTGTTAACCCAAACGAATGTGCGCGTTCTGTCGCTCTCTTCACTTGCATGGGACTCAGAGTAATTCCTGTTGCTCTGGCATGAAATTTTTCTGCTAAATAAACAGAACTACCACCAATTCCACAACCCACATCGAGAATGTTCTCTGCTTGCTGCACTCCTGCCCACTGGAGGAGTTCTTCGATTAAATCAATTTGCGCTTGACGGCGGTCTTTTTTTTGCGTACCATCTGCACCGTAGTAACCGTGGTGCATATGTTCGCCCCATATCTGTTCCCACAGACCAGAGGAGGCATCGTAAAATTGCTGAATTTGTTGGTAAAGTGTTGCGTTCATTAAAAAAGCAGGGTTAACACAAAGCTATATTCAAATAAATCACATACTGTAGGCTACCATGTGTATTTTTAATTAAATTAGGGTGTTTTTGCTTCCACTTCGGGTAAACCCTGACCCTACTGCCCAGAAGCGTTATAATTTTTACCTAAACATGACTGTTTCTCGCACAATTTGCTTAGGATTTTTGGCAGTGATCGCTGTGGGTACTATCTTACTGATGATGCCTTTTTCTACCAGCCTTGGTACGTGGAATGACCCAATTGTGGCACTGTTCACCTCAACTTCCGCAGTTTGTGTCACGGGTTTATCGGTGGTAGATATCGGCACATATTTCTCTTTTTGGGGACAACTACTAATTCTGATTCTTTTGCAGGTTGGGGGATTGGGTTACATGACTGCCACAACTTTCCTGCTACAGTTGTTAGGTCGTAAGTTTGGTTTGCAAGACAAAATTGCACTACAACAGTCTTTAGAGAAACCAGGGATACAGGGAAGTTTACAATTGGTTCGCTCTATTGTTGCTACTACACTTATTTTTGAAATCCTCGGATTTTTTCTAATTTTTCCGGTTTTTCTACCAGATTACGGTTGGAAACAGGGAATATGGTTGGCAGTTTTTTATAGTATTAATTCCTGGGCTAATACTGGTTTTAGCTTATTTAAGGATGGGTTGATTAGCTACCAGTCTTCGGTGTTACTAAATGTAGCAATTGCTTTGATGATTATTTTTGGTGGTATTGGTTATCAAGTCATATCTGAGATGTTTTTATGGGTGCGCGATCGCATCATTAGAAACCCTGAAAAAAAGATATTTTCTCTTCAGCTTAAAGTTGTCACTAGCACAACACTTGTACTTTTAATTTTTGGAACTGTTACTTTTTACGTAACTGAGTTTAAAAATCCCGAAACGATTGGTCATTTGAGTTTATCAGAAAAACTGATGGTAGCAGGATTTTTATCTGTTTCTACCAGAACAGGAGGTTTTAATACTATTGATATTGCTCAGCTGAATACTGCTTCGTTATTTATTGCGATCGCACTCATGTTTATTGGTGCAAGTCCTGGTAGTATGGGTGGTGGTATTAAAACGACGACACTCAGAATTCTCACCAGTTGTACCACAGCGATTCTACAAGGTAAAGAGGAAGTTTTGATGTACCAGCGTCAAATACCAGTATCTTTAATTTTAAAAGCTGTTGGTGTGGCAGTTGGTTCACTGGGAGTCGTCATCTTGGCAACGACTTTAATTGCATTCACTGATTTAGAGTTGAATTTTCTGCAAATCCTGTTTGAGGTTGTATCAGCTTTTGCTACTGTTGGTCTTTCGACTGGGATTACGGCGATTTTATCTGTACCTGCTAAGCTTATATTAGTTGTAACTATGTACATTGGACGAGTTGGCGTTTTACTTTTTATGTCTGCTGTTATAGGAGATTCTCCCCCTAGTGTAGTTGAATACCCAGAGGAAAATTTGTTAATAGGTTAAGAG
>CAZZYE010000829.1:0-4010 GCA_964658145.1 uncultured Stigonema sp. | reverse complement strand
TTAAACAAATCTCACTCTAGAGAACACAATGACAATGCCAGTGCCATCAAAGATTAGTCGATCGGCACGTTACGTGCTTTGAGAATCAACACGCAACTTGGTGCATGTGTGATTACGCCATCCATCACCATTTGTATCGCTGCATCGATGGTAACTTTAACTGTTTCTATCGTTTCCGTTCCTTCTGGATGGGCTGCTGTTTTTGTTAACTGCTTTGCCAGAAACATCTGCACGGGACAATGAACAATCGATGTATCTAAATCAATGACACCTAGCTCAATCAATTCCGATGCTTTGATGCCAATTTCTTCTTCAATTTCCCGTTTTGCTGCCTCAATGCCAGGTTCATCTTCCTCAACTGCACCGCATACAACTTCGATACTTTCTTTCCCTAAAGCATAGCGAAATTGCCGAACCAGATACACGTAACCATCGTTATCTATCGGCAGAATAGCAACGGCTGGTTTCATTTTGACGGTGGCATACTTACCAGGTTGCCCGTCAGGTCGCAGAACTTGGTCTTCACGGACATGGATAAACGAATCGTGGTATTTCTCGTTTGTTTCTTGTATTGTCCAAGGACCATTTTTTTGTGCCATGATTTCTATCGCTAGGGTACATTCGGTTTAGCTTTACGCTATTTATTGCAGTCCTGCTGTTTAAGGGAGCCAGTGCAATCCCTTATACTGTAATTTCTGCTCGATATGCTGCATTTCCTCGATTGTCTCTCCAGTCACGATTCCGTAAATTTCGGTGTAGATTTGTCCGTATTTGACTTTCTCTTGTGCCGACAGGATGATAAAATCAAGGCGATCCAGTTCAGGTTTCAGGGTCACTAGAATAGAGTCTAATGTCCCATCCATGCTGTAGTCAGTGGAATATTTAGCCACCTCCTTTCCCAAGGATAGTAGGGTATGGCGTTGCAAGCAGAGCGGAGTCGAGCCATTGATTCGGAAATTGGCATCGATCGTATAAAGCTGTCCGTCTCGATCTTCCAACACGTCGAAGCCAATGAAGCCGAAATACCCCTGTTGGTGAGCATACTCACCAATGGCGGCAATCATCTCATTGAACCTGCTCATGTCGGTTTCACGGTAGTGAATCAGTCCCCCTAAATAAGTACCCGACTCAGTGACGAGTTGGGTTGTAGTGCCGATGAGGGTGATCTCTCCCGCTTTGTTGACGTAGAACTGTACGCAGTAGTTTTGCAGGACATTGTTGACGAACTCCGAGACAATAATCGTATCTAGCAACTTAATATCGAGATACTTCCTCAGTTCTTCAAGGCAGTAGGTAAGCTCGCTGGCGCTTTTGATAATGTAAGTGCCTTCTCCGGAAAGTCCGTGGGATGTTTTGATCAAGTATGGGAATTGTGGTAACTCAATATCTTCGAGACTACAGGCGTGCAGATTGTAGCTTGAGTATTTCGGACATTGCACCCCCAATTCGGCTAAGCTAACTTTGCTGAGTAAGCGGTAGTGAGTTTCCGGATCGATGGCGTGTTTTTCTCTTTGTAGATGATCAAAGGGAAATAGAGTAATGAGTTTGTCAAAGCGATCGCTTTGGCTGAGCTCATCCAGATAAACCGAGCACTGGATCATCTCCATATTGGAGTAGCTGAAGCCAAAATGCTCCTGCCAGTAGTCTATCAGCAACTTTGACGGCGGAATAATCACAATTCCTGGAATGGCGTCGCCTAACACAGCCAAATTTTTCCAAGCTTCCTTCTGGCAAACCTTGTCGAAGGAGGTTTTGGTGGCTTCACTACTACCGTCTTGAAGAAAGTATTTTTTTGTGTTAGGGTAAGCAGCCCAACTGGCAGTCGCAGGGTAATTTAGGATCAGCGCATAACGTGCATCCGTCATGTCTTGAGCAAACAGTGAGGAAAAAGAACTCCCTTGAAAGTAATCAAAGTCGTATGTTGAGTTCATAGCAAAATTCAAGACCCAATGAATGCATCTACCAGACTTTTAAGGTATTAGTTGCGGAATTTTGATGACTCTATCTAAAAGCAGAAACGAGGAGTGAAAAATACCGCAATTTCGCCTTAAACTTTAAGATGCTCAATTTTACAGCCTTAAGCTATACTGTACTTGTGACCGGTTTGTCAATCAGTTGCAGCAATCGCTGCCGTAGAGTATCTAAGCCCAAGCGTTCAGTTGCTGAAATAAACACGGCTTCTGGGTACTTTTGCTGAGCCAAAGCCAGCGTGAGGCTATCTACTCGATCAACCTTGTTAAAGGCAATATGTAGAGACCGTAAATTTACGGTTTCTACACCTGGAATTTCTGCAAGCACTGACTCCACACTCGCAATGTGGCTTTCCCAAGCTGGATGGGACAAATCAACAACATGAAGCAACGCCGTAGCTTCAGTGACTTCCTCTAGGGTGGCACGGAAAGCATCCATGAGCGGTGGCGGAAGTTCGTGAATAAACCCTACGGTATCTGTCAGCAGAATAGTCGTGCGTTCGGTAGTTTCTGGATCTGTAATTACCAGCTTCCGCGTTGTGGGGTCGAGGGTGGCAAATAGTTGATCTGCCGTATAAACTTCAGCGTGGGTTAACACATTCAGCAGAGTAGACTTACCTGCATTGGTGTAACCAACTAAGGCTACAGCCGGCATTTCTTGCTGTTGTCGCTGTTGTCTAATGCGGGCGCGATGTGCCTGTAATTGGTTAACTTCCTGGTGGAGTTGGTTAATTCGTTTCTGAATTGCTCGCCGTTCAGTCTCTAGTTTAGTTTCACCAGGTCCTCGCGTACCAATTCCGCCTCCAAGCCTAGACATTTCCCGACCTTGACCGCGCAACCTAGGCAGCATATATTCTAATTGCGCCAGTTCTACCTGCAATTTACCTGCTTGGGATTGAGCGCGTTGAGCGAAGATATCGAGAATGACTTCCGTTCGGTCTACAACTGGGATGCCAATCTCGTTTTCCAAGTTGCGGGCTTGAGATGGAGAAATATCTCGGTCAAAGACAATCAGATTAGCTCCCAACTTGTAAGCCAAAAGGGCAATTTCCTCAACTTTTCCCTGACCGACCACTGTTTGCGGATGAGGGCGGCTTCGCTTTTGTTGTACTGTGTCCAATACACTTCCACCAGCAGTTTCCACCAAAGAAGCCAGTTCAAGCAGTCCATCTTCAAACCGCTGTTGAGAAATGTCATCAGTCTTCAATCCCACCAGCAGCACTTGGTCAGAGTCGGATACAATGTTTTGGAATGGCATTCCACTGGCAGATTCAGAAATCTCCCTCTCCCATTCATCAACTAAGTCGTCAAAGTCTTGCTCGGTTAGGTCATCTAAACTCAGGGTCGGAGAAATCTCCCAAGGTTTTTGGGCATCAGAGACAATGTGAGCATAGAAAGCTTCTTGAACATCGCCAGTAGCTCCATTGCCCCGTCTTCCACCGTTGCCGTCAGCCACCATTAGCACCACCAGAGCATCTAAACGCTGGCGTGCCATTGCAATTAGCGCTGCTTCATCTGGTGGCGCTGATTTAAATTGAGTGGCAACGCAACGAATACCGCTCAAGCGTTCAGTACTATGGCGGGGCAGTTCTTGAGGTGGAATTTGGGTTTGACTTGCCGTTCCTACCGCCACTCGCATCACCTGCCCACGTCTATTGATATATGTGCATATAGGTTGATGAATTTCTGCACTGATTAGTGCCAAAGCAGAGGCAAATTCCGGCGTAGTTAGGGTATGCGTAGGTTGTCGTTGTTCGTAAAGTTGTTGCAATTTCTTGATTTGACTCGACTTTAATCCCTGAATATTCCCATAAATAGTTTCCATAAAGGTAAGAGCGAAACCTTGTTTTTTAATTCATTGATTTTATAATTAGCGTTTTTCTGGTTTCACTTAATCTTTCTAATGGAATAAGTATATAAATTCATCTATAGGTCAATACGGTTCAGTTAAGGCTGATCGGTAGGAATTTGTAGAGACGCGAAATTTCGCGTCTCTACATAGGCTATCGGTTGGTAAATTATCTTAACTGAACCGTATTG
>CAZZYE010000828.1:0-4016 GCA_964658145.1 uncultured Stigonema sp. | reverse complement strand
AATTACCAATTACCAATTACCGACAATACCATTTTGCGGTAATGTTTTTAAGTTTCCCGATCTATTCTTTGTACTTCGTCATCAGATAATTTCACATCGACAGTACGCACTGAGTCTTCAATACTGTTCGTCTTGCTAGCACCGGGAATAGGCAAGATACAGGGTGATTTAGAACGCAACCACGCCAACACAATACAATACACCGATACGCCTTTTTCTTTTGCCAACTGGGCAATCACCGGAAAATCTTGCAAGCTTGCATGGCGACGACTACCACCCAACGGACTCCAAGGCAGAAACGTCAAACCCTCATTTTCACAATACTCCAGTACGCCATCAGTTTCGGGTTGTCGATACCAGGGATTGTACTGATTTTGCACCGAGACAATATCAACTATATCCCGCGCCTGCTTGATTTGGGCAACGGAAAAGTTAGAAACTCCTACGAACCGAATCATACCCGCCTCCACTGCTTCTTTAGCTGGTGCGAGAGATTCCTCAATGGTATAATCTGGATCGGGGGCGTGGTATTGCCAAATATCAATTGGTTGATCACCACCTAAAGTTTCAAAGCTGATCCGGATCGTTTCCCGTAAATGCTGCGGATTACCGTTGCGCGTCCAGTTGCCATTGGGACGCATCAAACCGCCCTTGGTTGCTACAACAACATTACTGACATCACCGCTGTAACTTTGTAAGGCTTTGTGAATCAGTCGCTCGTTGTGGTGCTTGTCAGGTTCATCTTTGCAGTAGGAGTCGGCGGTGTCAATGATTGTGATTCCCAGATCCAAAGCACGATGGATGACGTTGAGAGACTGTGATTCTGGAGGGCGATCGCTTAACGACATCGGCATACCCCCCAATCCAATTGCACTCACAAAGACACCTGTTTTCCCTAACTGTTTTGTTTCCATGTTTTTAGCTTTAGTTTTCAGCGTATTATCTTTTTAAATTTTTTGAAAATTCATCCATCGAAAGGGTTATAGCTTCACTAAACCCGGTTTTTCAGTAGAAAATGGGTCGGCGATCGCACTTCAGATATTGTTACAAGTTATTAAGATTATGTGGCAACCTCTGTTGATGAATTATACATACCATTTGTTGCAATTGACCGCATTGTCAGGGCGGGGGTACCCCGCCCCTACGGTAATATGTGGTCTGCCGGACTGAAAAAAGCTGTCATGCCTGAAAAATCACATTTCATACTTGACTATTTCTGTCAATGCGTAAGTACTAGATTTAGCCCTTTCAAGGTGAAGTGTAAAAATGAAGTTTTTCTTCGTGTTCTTCGCGTCTTCGTTCTACAAAGGTTTCAGACAACGAATAATTAATTTCTGGAGATGTCGAATGCATTAGTTCTCGCACAACGCGCTAGGATATGACGTTGAAGTTATAGATACAGACGCCGTTATTCCTGCTTTACAGTCCCGTCCGGCTGACTTATATAACATTACCTAGGAAGATGAATCATGCCAGTACTTCGTATCCTTCATTTAGTTGGGTCTGCATACAATGATTTTTACTGTGAATTGTCACGCAATTACGCCCAAAGCTGTCTGGTAGCTACGGCAAATCCATCCCTCTATGACTTTCTGATTGCATACATCACACCCGATCGCCAGTGGCGATTTCCTTCCTCCCTCAGTCTTGAAGATATTGCTGTCGCCAAACCGATGCCTCTGTTAGACGCTATACAGTTTATAACAGCGCAAAACATTGACCTTATGTTGCCACAAATGTTTTGTATCCCTGGAATGACTCACTACCGCGCACTATTCGACCTGCTGAAGATCCCTTACATAGGCAATACTCCGGATGTCATGGCAATAACAGCCCACAAAGCCAGAACCAAAGCAATTGTCGCAGCAGCAGGGGTGAAAGTGCCTTTTGGAGAACTGCTCCGCCAAGGAGACGTTCCGACAATTACACCTCCAGCAGTCGTCAAACCCGCAAGTGCCGACAACTCTTTAGGAGTGTCCTTAGTCAAAGAGGCTACTGACTATGACGCTGCTTTAAAGAAAGCATTTGAACATGCTTCGGAGGTGCTCGTAGAAACATTCATTGAACCCGGTCGAGAAGTCAGATGCGGCATCATTGTTAAAGATGGGGAGCTCGTCAGTTTACCCCCTGAAGAGTATTTGGTAGACCCCCACGACAGACCCATCCGCAGCTATACTGACAAATTCAAGAAACCGATCGAGGGCAATTTGGGTTTAACCGCTAAGGAATATATCGCGGGTTGGATTGTAGATCCTAATGACCCGATCACCCAAAAGGTTCAGCAAGAGGTTAAGAAGTGTCATTTGGCTTTGGGCTGTCGCCATTATAGTTTATTTGACTTCCGGATCGACCCAAAGGGAGAACCTTGGTTCTTAGAAGCCGGGTTGTATTGTACTTTTGACCACAAAAGTGTGATTTCCTATACGGCGAACGCCGCGGGAATTCCTTTAAATGAGTTATTTATGACGGCGATCAATGAAGCGTTGGGCACGATCTGATGTCCGGCAAATCACCCCTTTGGGCTTTCTTCTGACTTGGAATAGCACAAGGTTTCCCCGTCAGAAAGTTTCCCCAAGCAAGCGAACCAGAAATCCCAGCAATACGAATTCAGTCTCCGTCACTCTATAAGCTCGCCCATATTAAAATCTATTCTGATCCAACCTTTGAGTCTTCGTAGATTGTCGAGAAGGAGTAAGGGAATTTGCCAGTGATGTACCATCAGGAAGGGTAGGGGATCGCTCACCTCAAAAATTGCGTCTTTCCCCCGCCTGATGTTTCTTACCCAGGTTTGCAGTTGCTTAAACGATCTAATCTCATTCAGCCGCCAAACTTCGTGGTACAGCCAATAGGTTGGCTTACTATTAGGAAGAGGCTGCAAAAGTTCAGCCAGAGGCTCTTTACCAAGATAGGCATCCGCTACTCCTAGATGATTGTAAAACATAGTAATGGCGGAGTGAGTACGGGGGTTACACTCAATCGCGTAAACAGTTCCGTCTTCTGCCTGGATGAAGTCAAAGGAAAGTTGCCCGGTTTGTCCCAGTTCTTTGGCAAAATGACTCGCCCATTGCATAATTTCAGGCTGATCGACATTCTCGTAGTTGACTTGAAAGGCGGATGACTCACAGCAGCAGTACATTCTTGACTCTCCATCTCGCACTGTAGTGTGAGTGCAGTATTCCTTTCCGGGGATGAATTCCTGCATAATCCAAGGCTTCTCCTCACTGATGGGCAGACTCTTGACAAATGCTGCTGTTTCTGATGGTGTAGCGCAAGGTAGCTTGGTGAGATTCAAACGACGCACTTGGTCGTAGGGGATGCTTTTAAGAATGTATTTGCACTTCTCCTGGGAAAAGTCGAAGTTAAGGACTTGTTCGGGGTCGGTAATTTTGAAGGATTTGGGGACTGATAAACCGAACTTGAGCGCTGTTTCGGCAAAGGCAAACTTGTCATCCAACATCGAAGTGACATCAGCATCGAAGTGGAAAAACTCTACATAGTCTGGTAATGGTGGCTTGCCCTGATCATAGTGGATGACGGAAAAAATGGCTACCGGGATAAAAAAGTCGATCTTTTCGGTTTTGGTGATCGCATGTAGGGCTTTAATGTAGCCATCTTTGTCGATGTTTGGATCGGGAACGGTGTAAAAGCCAGCAACAGCGTTGGAATATTGATTACCGCTTAACCAGTATTTGTCAATGTCAATTAAAATGACACGATGCCCAGCAGCATGAAATGAACGCGCTAGCTGAAGGGTTTTGGTCATTCTAGCGCCAGCGATCAAGATATTTTTGGCATTGGGGTTGAAAACAATTGGCTTGCTTTTTGGTCGCTGGAGAAAGTTCCACAGTAGCGATATTAAGACGACGATGCAGTTGAAGGGAAATGCGATCGCCAGTAATGCAAGAGTGCCCAAGTTTTGGAACACTGCAAAAATCTGCTCCCTCATAGTTGTAATTGTGACATGGTAGTGAAAATAATGGCTGGTGGAGAGTCAGAGAGTAGGGGGAGTGGGGAAT
>CAZZYE010000827.1:2625-4022 GCA_964658145.1 uncultured Stigonema sp. | reverse complement strand
CAATTAGCAATTAGCTTTTTCCCTATGCTAAAGCTGGTACAGGAATCATCAGGTGTGGGTACAAGGGGAAGCGATCGCATAACGCCGCTACCCGTCGCCGACAATCTTCGGCAACTGTCTCCGACTCTAGATGCAACAGGCGATCGGCAATAATATTGCCAATCTCTGTAAATTCCGCAACTCCCATGCCCCGGGTTGTCATTGCCGGGGAACCCAACCTCAAACCACTAGTCACAAATGGCGACTCTGGGTCGAAGGGAACCGTATTTTTGTTAGCGGTTATATTCACACCACTTACCAACTGGTCTGCTTGCTTACCCGTTATGCCAATCGAGCGTAAATCCACTAGCATCAAATGGTTATCTGTGCCATTTGACACTATCTTTAATCCTCTGTTTTGCAATTGGGTAGCCAAGGCGCGGGCATTTTCAATAACTTGAGCCGAGTAAACTTTGAACTCAGCCTTCAGGGCTTCTCCAAAAGCCACTGCTTTACCAGCAATGACATGTTCCAACGGTCCACCTTGAGTACCGGGGAAAACAGATTTATCGAGCTTCTTACCTAGCTCCGCGTCGCGAGTTAAGATTAAACCTCCCCTAGGACCACGTAGAGTTTTATGGGTTGTTGTTGTTACCACATCACAATAAGGAATGGGGTCGGGGTGAAGACCACTAGCAACCAAACCGGCGATGTGGGCAATATCTGCCAGTAAGTATGCACCAATTTCATCAGCTATGCTGCGAAACTTTTCAAAGTCAATGATTCGAGGATAAGCTGAATAACCACAAATCAGTAGCTTAGGACGCTCCCTTAGCGCCAGCTCCCGAATTTGGTCATAGTCCAGTTGTTCTGTTTCTTGACTGACGCCATAATGACAAACTTGGAACCACTTACCAGAGACATTTACAGGTGAACCGTGGGTAAGATGTCCTCCATGAGACAAATCCATTCCCATGAATTTGTCCCCTGGTTCTAGCAGCGTCAGAAATACTGCAAAATTTGCCTGTGCGCCCGAATGAGGTTGCACGTTGGCATGAACAGCACCAAAAAGTTGTTTGGCACGGTCGATCGCTAGCTGCTCGATTTTGTCAATAAATTCACAGCCGCCATAGTAACGTTTACCAGGTAATCCCTCGGCATATTTATTTGTCAGTACTGATCCCTGAGCAGCTAGTACGGCGGCGGAGGTAAAGTTTTCACTCGCAATCAACTCCAAGTGGTCGCGTTGGCGCTGTAGCTCTTGATTGATTACCTCCGAAACAGCAGGATCAGAAGATACAAGAAAATCTGAGTTAGTCAGAGTCACTTCAACTATCCTTCTTGAAATTTACACATTTGTTGGTTGTTACTACTAACCACTGTAGGGGCGAACGGCCGTTCGCCCCTACTAACCACTA
>CAZZYE010000827.1:0-2615 GCA_964658145.1 uncultured Stigonema sp. | reverse complement strand
GAACGCGCTAATTATCATAACGCTCTTTCCTTGATATCAGGTGTTAATTACAGAGGTAGCAATCTTAATGTATAAATTTATGTATTGCTTTTTACTACAAACTTAAATATTTAACATACAATGAAATAAGGTTCCGAGGGCAATTCTCTTGGGATTGCTATGACCCAGATTTTTCTCAAGAAATTGTAGGAGATTGGGCAACGGATGTAAATACGGATGTAACGGATGACTTTTCTGTGGAACTATGACAGATAAAGCATCTGCTACATCCGCGCTCACAATCTGCTGCCGAGTTTTCCCCAATCTAAAACCACAATGCACAATCCAAAATTCCAGCTTAAGGGCAGACCCGGCTCAGAATGAGGATTTACAGGAGGGATGGGATGCTAGTAATTGTGATGGAAGATCAAATCCTTACCCCTAGGCAGGTTTGCCAATCTTGTTTACTTGCCGACAGGAGTGGTCAACCTCGGTGGCGTCAAGGTCAACTATACTGCGGTCATTCTATTCGTAAACTCACAGACAAGCAGCCAGATCAGTATGAGTGTCTAATGGGTTTCCGCATCGTTAACATTGAATAATCTTCATCTGCTAGAAATAGCAAGTTACTGCGTTATTCTAAGGTCATATGACTATTAAATTTTAACAACGGGAGAACGCAAAATGACTTGGCGTGGGTCTACGACGGTTCGAGACAGAATCTTTGCTTGCTTACCTTATTTGCTTCCTGTAATTGGGGTTTATCAATTTGGTCATTTTTTCTTGCAACAGTTTCCATTTCTGCAACTGCTGTTTTTGCCCTTGCTCCCATTGCTAAGCATTTACTACGGTGTTAGCTTTGCAGGAATGATTATTTTCTTTGCTTTATTTATTTTTGTCGTGAGAAACGAAAAAATAAATCACTTTATTCGTTTCAACACAATGCAGGCTATTCTTTTGGACGTTGTGGTTTTTTTGTTTAGCATCCTGACTCAGCTTGTTGGGCTGGTTCCAGCTAGTGGTTTTGCTATACAAACCTTATATACCACGATTTTTCTTGGTACAGTGGTAGCATCTGTATATTGTATTATACAGTCATTTATGGGACGATACGCAGAAATTCCTGCCGTTTCTGACGCAGTATACATGCAAGTACGCTAGCAGTTAACGGGCGGTCACGGTGTTTTCTAAGCGACCAATGCCTTCAATCTCTACACGGACGCGATCGCCATGCTGCAATGGTCCTATCCCAGATGGTGTACCTGTCAGTACCAAATCTCCAGGCAGAAGTGTCATGACCCTACTAATGTAGGAGACAATAAAATCGGGGGAAAACACCATTTGGTCGATAGAACTAGACTGTACAGGAGTTGCCAACTCATTTAAGAAAGTTTGCAATCTGGCTCCTGGGCTTAATTCTCGGACAATCCACGGTCCAAGGGGGCAGAAGGTATCAAAACCTTTAGCTCTCGTCCATTGACCATCCCGTTGCTGTAAATCCCGTGCTGTCACATCATTGGCGATGGTATAACCCCAAATTTTTGTCTGGGCGGACTCTGGTGTGCAATCAACAGTGCTTGAGCCAATCACCAGCGCCAACTCTCCTTCGTAATCTACGCGTTGTGACTGCTGCGGATAGTGAATTTCTTCACCAGAGGCAATTATAGACGTGGACGGCTTCAGAAATATTAGTGGTTCACTAGGAACTTGAGTTCCCATTTCTGCTGCATGGTCAACATAATTCTTGCCTACCGCTACAATTTTTGAGGGAGCACAGGGAGCGAGGATTTGATAACTCTCCGGTTCCAAAGTCAAATCAGTAGATTGTCCTTGTAACCAAGGTGGCGCATCCAGCACCTGCACTTTGAGGGATGGTTGTAGTAAGCCGTAGTAAATTTGTCCTTCTTGATTTTGAACTCTTACATAGCGCTGTGCCATAACTTTGATCAATATCCTTTGGTCTACAACCTATTTTTAGTAATCGTTGGCAGCGGGAATGTTTTCTGTTAGTGGAGAGTCAATAGTCAAAAAAACTGTGGACTGACTCTGTAGAGTGGCTAGGTAGCCTTCTCCTGTGGGCTATAAAAAACTGAGTTTTCAGGTTTTCCCCTGCTCATTGCCGCTCGTTATTGTAAGATCATAATTCCTTGTTGCTTCAGATGTTAATCAATACTGACATTCTAATTTTGGAACTTATGTATAAAATGACATCAGCAACCATGTCCATAAGGAGATTGAAACCATGCAAATAGTTTACGAAACAATGTACATCCTGCGTCCTGACTTGGGAGACGAACAGGTAGAGCAAGCAGTTACTAAATACGAGAACTTGATCCGCGAACAAGGATCTGACAATATCCAGATTCAGAATCGTGGTAAGCGTCGTCTAGCTTATGAAATCAATAGACATCGGGATGGCATTTATATCCAGATGAACTACACTGGTCCTGGAAAAGTTATCGCTCCTTTAGAACGGTCGATGCGTTTGAGTGAAGAAGTGATTCGTTACCTAACTCTTAAGCAAGAAGTTCCAGAGCCAGAACCGATTATTGAAGAAGTAGCATAACGGAAATTGGTTAGTGGTTAGTTGTTGGTTGTTAGTTGTCAAAAAATCCCACTAACCACTAACCACTAAC
>CAZZYE010000826.1:0-4034 GCA_964658145.1 uncultured Stigonema sp. | reverse complement strand
ACCGCGCTAACTTGGGTATGGAAGTCATGCACGAGCGCAACGCTCACAACTTCCCCCTCGACTTGGCTGCAGGTTCGGCAGCACCTGTTGCTCTCTCTGCTCCTGCAATCAACGGTTAATATCTAATGTAGAGACGCGATATATCGCGTCTTTCTACAAATCAAAAGCGTCTTCCTGAAATGGGGGGCGCTTTTTCGTTTGAGGCGCAGGAAAAGGGCGGGGGTACCCCGCCCCTACAATGTGGTCATCCCACCCCACAAGATAAAAGTTGTAGTGCATTCAATCCGCCATTTTATAGCTATCTTGCTCCTCACCTATAACACAATACGCTTGGTGTTAGGGCTGATTGGTGGGAATTTCTGGTGTGTAGAGACGTTGCATTGCAACGTCTCTACAAAGGTTATCGGTAGGTACACAACTACTGAACCGTATTAACCTATAAAATAGACATTAATATCAAAAAAATCTGACTTGCAAAACTTAAAAATCAAGGATATTCTTGATTTGGTGTCTTTGTTTTAACAACAAGAACTCAGATAAAATACGCTATTTGGATGATATTTCCTCAGCATCATGGGTAATACTTTTGGTCATTTGTTTCGCATCACCACTTTTGGCGAGTCCCACGGCGGCGGTGTGGGGGTTGTGATTGATGGTTGTCCTCCACAACTGGAAATCTCAGCTGAGGAAATTCAAGTAGAATTAGACAGAAGGCGTCCAGGACAGAGTAAGATTACAACTCCTCGTAAGGAAGCGGATACCTGCGAAATTTTATCTGGGGTATTTGAGGGGAAAACTTTAGGAACGCCAATTACAATTCTGGTACGAAACAAAGATACTCGCTCTCAGGATTATGATGAGATGCAACAGAAGTATCGCCCTTCTCATGCAGATGCGACTTATGATGCAAAATATGGCATTCGCAATTGGCAGGGTGGGGGTAGGTCGTCGGCGCGAGAGACAATTGGACGAGTCGCAGCAGGTGCGATCGCCAAAAAAATCCTCCATCAAGTTGCTCATGTGGAAGTGATCGGTTACGTCAAGCGCATCAAAGATTTAGAAGGCGTCATTGATCCTGATACCGTTACCTTAGAGCAAGTAGAAAGCAACATTGTCCGCTGTCCCGATGCTGAAAGCGCAGAACGGATGATTGAATTAATTGAACAAATTGGTAGACAAGGTGATTCCGTCGGCGGCGTCGTGGAATGTGTAGCACGAAATGTGCCGAAAGGCTTGGGCGATCCAGTTTTTGATAAATTGGAAGCCGATATCGCCAAGGGTGTGATGTCTCTCCCTGCTAGCAAAGGCTTTGAAATTGGTTCAGGTTTTGCAGGGACGCTGCTGACTGGTATTGAACACAACGACGAATTTTATATTGATGACAAGGGTGAAATTCGGACTGTAACGAATCGTTCTGGTGGAATTCAAGGGGGAATTTCCAACGGCGAGAATATCATCTTACGTGTAGCATTTAAGCCGACAGCAACTATTAGAAAAGAGCAACAGACAGTAACTCGTGAGGGTGAAGAGACGGTTTTAGCAGCGAAAGGACGGCACGATCCTTGTGTATTACCGCGTGCAGTACCGATGGTTGAGGCGATGGTAGCGCTGGTGCTGTGCGACCATTTGTTACGGCATTATGGGCAGTGTAAGGTGTTGTAAGATAATTTACCTATAAATGGTTGAGATTCCAGTAATTGATTTCTCTCTTTTTAGCAATGGTAATGTCACAGCTAAGCAAACTGTAGTTGAGCAAATCTATCAAGCTTGCCATGAAATTGGCTTCATGTACTTGAAAAATTCTGGTATATCTATTGACAAATTTGAGTCAGTATTAATACAGAGCAAATACTTCTTCGATTTACCCTTGGAAGTGAAGCAGCAACAGGCTTGGAGTAATGAATTTAGCAATCAAGGTTACGTAGGTATAGAGAGAGAACGCCTTGAGCCAAACAAACCTGGCGACCTCAAAGAGGCGTTTAATATAGGCAAACAAGGGGCAACGGATTCGGCAACGGATGAGATAGCGGATGTAACGGATGAGTTATCTGTGGGACTTACAGATAACTCATCCGTTACATCCGTTACAACATCCGCTGCCCCATGCGCTGCCTCGGTTTCCCCTGCTTCATACCCTTGCATTCTCGCCTTTTATGAAGCTTGCACTGAAGTTGCTAATAGAGTATTGCAAGCGTTTGCTTTAGCTTTGCAATTGCCATTCGATTTTTTTGCTACAAGACACGATCGCCAATATCATACTCTGCGACTGCTGCACTATCCCCCATTACAGCAACCTCCCAAATTAGGACAGGTTCGTGCTGGTGAACATTCCGACTATGGCAGCATTACTTTGCTGTTTCAAGATGAAGTCGGGGGGTTGGAAGTACAAACAGCATCTGGAGAGTGGATTGCGGCTCCACCGATTCCTGGTACTGTGGTAGTCAATACCGGGGATTTAATGCAGCGGTGGACAAATCATGTGTTTTGCGTAAACTTTGCATCGGGTCATGATTCCGAGCGATGATCGGGTGAAGCAGTCCCGGTATTCTGTAGCGTTTTTCTGTCATCCTAATGATGATACAGAGATTGCTTGTTTGGAAAGCTGTCAAAGTGAGCGATCGCCTATTTATCCCCCCATTTCAGCTGGAGATTATTTGATTAGTCGTTTACAAGCAACATATTAAACAGCCAAGATGGTTCGCATAAGACTTGCTCCCCCCTAGGCATTGCACCTCCATGTATGTAATATCATGTCCGTTTAATTGCTTATAATTTTTAATTATACCATTTTGCATACAGATAGTTATTTAGAATATTTTGATCTTTGCTCAGTAATATGTTGTTATTTAACAGAGCATTTGCTGTGATAATCCGATCAAAAGGATCGCGAGTCCAAGTAATCGTTAAAGTAATGCTGATAATATCATTAAAGTTTTTATTACATATCTTTAAACCAATTCGGTTGGACAGATGAGAAATAATCACATCCGGTTCATCTTTAATACGTTTTATCTCATATAAATACTGTAACTATAATCGAACAATTGCCGAAATGTAAACTTCATTGTCATTAATTAAAGTTTTAGCAATATCAGTTAATTTAGCTGTCAAACCAGAATATAGCCATGCTACTACATGAGTATCAAGATAAATCAATATTAACCTCCTGCTCCCAACTCATATTAACTAAATCATCTGGATTTCCTTGAATAACATCAGGTTTAAAAGTCAAATTTTTCAGTTTATCTTTTTTTTCTATAGGAACAATTTTTAACAACTTTCCATTTTTGTTAACTTCTAATGGAATACCTGTTTCTAGTACCATCACCAGTAGACTATCAATATTATTACTCAACTCCGTTAGTGTAACCTTTTTCATTGCGTTCCTTAAAGATTCACATTGTTTCATGAGTTTAGATATCATAGCAAAAATTATTCCACGAAGTAGAAGCAGATTTTGTCCCCGCCCTTTTGCTTACGTAAAATATATTTAGAAAACACTCCAAGGCATCACTCATGTTAGAGTATAATCCGCTGCATTGTTTGCCATCTTCCGAGGAACTCCCGGACTCAGACGACACGCCTGTGGATAATGAACTGCAAGATTTGATACCAGGATTACTCAAAGCCATACTGGCGTTACTGTGGTCAGAGCGTTGGGATTGGTTTTTTGGCGTGGACATTTGAGGGGGAAGCGATCGCCTACGAAGGAGTTGATTTATAAAGTAAATATTAAGTTGACATGTAGGGTGCGTTAGGCTTACGCCTAACGCACCATTTTTGGCAAATCTGTGGTGCGTTACGTTGTCACTAACGCACCCTACAGTAATTTAATCTTTACTGTAGATTTTGTCACCCAACCATTTCTACTATTTGTTAGAGAATAATTGTTCAGTTTGAAGAGTTTATATCATCACTGCAAACACCTTATCAATATCAATCCGGTTCAGATAAGACTTGATCCCCCCTAGCCCCCCTTAAAAAGGGGGGAATTAAGCAGAACTTTTTAAGGGGAGCCAGCGCGCCGACACGAG
>CAZZYE010000825.1:0-4036 GCA_964658145.1 uncultured Stigonema sp. | reverse complement strand
CCCCCCCTGAACGGATACATAATTGTTTACCCCGAACTATTGAGGGGATACAAATTTTCCATCTAAAAAATGGTGAAGTTTTCACACACGGAACATTCGATCAGGCTAAATTCCTACAAGGATCTAAGCCCATAGAAGCTAATATCATAGGTGGCACTGACACTTACAGTAATCTAACCGGGACAGAGACGATTATAAATTTAAGAACTAGTACACCAGGCGAGGTAAGCACCACGTTAAGTTTTAAGTCGTAATGATAGGATTGTGACTCCAAGGTAACCGTTCACGGGGGGTAGAACATTCGCCTAACTTCTAAAACCCTTGCGTAGCAAGGGTTTTGGTTGATTTACCGTAGGCGCTAATAGTACCTAAAATATCTTTTCGACAATTTTCCGACCAGTGTAGCACTTTCTCCTTCCTCAAAATTAGCCGAAAAAAATCAATTCAAGACTGGTTTTCGTACTGATTCCGTGTGATTTCATATCTGATATCTTGCACCATTCTCAACAAGGTAAGAGAAACCGGGTTTCTGAACGATAAATTAAGGGTTTCAGCTTGAATTCTTTGCAAGAAACTCGGTTTCAGGCACTGGTGCAAGATGTAAGATATGGAACTTTTTTTTGACCCCCCCGTGAACGGTTACCATTTATTTATCAGTGCTTAGGACATGAAACTATGCAACTAAGGGGGATCGTCTAACTGTAATCCGAGATCAAAAGCCTTTCTATATTTCTTAGTGCACCTCACAATTAGGGGTAGTGTTACGGTAGCTGTCACAAGAGAGGCAAAGTAGGCGTCCAAGTCTTACCCCATAAGAGTTTCAGCCTGTCATTTACCTGTCTACCACCTAGTCCTAGCGATTGGTCTGTCTTCCTACTGCTATGAAGGGCGATCTCGCTTCCGAATTCTTCAAAAAGTTCCGATTTTACTAATGGAGTTGGCACTTTACAGTAAAGAAGGGCAAAATTTTGAATGAAAGACCCAAAAATAGTACAAAATACTCAGGTATTGTTCCGACGACAATTATTATCGGAACTTTAAGACTCGAAGGTTAGCTTGAGGCATTCCAATTCCACTAACGCTCTAGTGTCGGCAATCGACTGACAAGGAGGTTGACGACACCCAAAACACCACACCTAGAAATTGGGGTCACCACGGTGATGCCGAAATTTCTCATATATCCCAAAGATAGGGCGCCCAGAGCGTCGGTTTACGCTGCTCGCTCCTTCAGTAAAAAAGGCGAGTACCTTCATCATCAGGATCTTATCTGTACAAGACTGTGCAAGCATTTCCCACTTAAAATTATTTATAATGCTACTGTCATGTATTTCATATTTACTTCACACTGCATGTACATGGATTAGCAGTAACATTGATGTTTTAGCCATGCTTATTAACGTTTAGGCAATTTGTTAAAGACGCTTGCAGCAGTATTAAGTAATGTTTTAGTAAAGTATTTAACATTAGTTTTACATGAATTTTAAATAGTGAAGCAGCAAAAATAATGCTTTAATCAAGTAAGTTAAAGTATTTGTACATTGCTTAAACATTAAATAACAGTGCCTTCAAGGTATGGATTCAGCCGATAAAAAAAGCCTACAAGTCACAACCTATTTGCCCAAGGAATGCCGGAGAGATTCCCTCGTTTCAATTTTTTGGTTCGCGAAAAAGTGAACAGATAACGGTGCTTTACTACGGTTAACTCCGCTATTTTGCTCACCAAGAAAGACGCTGACCTTGCTTTTTTAGGGTTTGTTGTAATTGGGGCATTCGTTGTTGTGGAACAATCTGCCCTGGGGTTAAATTGGGTTGAGTCAGGAGCCAAGCTGCTGTCACTCCCGCTGCTGCACCAATGCTCCACTCGCTATTATGAATGCGAGTAACAGCGTTGACAATATGAGTAACGGCAATACTCTTACCACCAATGAGGAGGTTGTCAATCCCCTGAGGAATGATGCTTTCCAAAGGTATCAAAGTAGGTCGAACCACAAACTCTCTAGCAGGCGCTTTAGTCGCTTCGTTTGGTGGTTCCCAGTTGCGATAACGACACCCGTGTAAGTCGATGTCGTAGTGCGTTAGAGCGATCGCTGTTGGTGAGAAGTCACGACCACCTGATATGTCTGTCCTAATATCCGCTTCTCGCATCATGAACTCATTTTGTCCGTAGGCTTTGCGTCCCAAAATCCGTCGCCCCTCCCGAATATAAGGCATCATACTCAACCCCGAATCTGTACCCATCAAAGACTCAGATCCTGACAAATAGGCGACGGGAAAACCCGGTCGGGTTTGAGTTTCCATCAGCCATTGAGCAAATAAAAGCGCATGCTCTTCGCCTTGCTTGAGTGCACTTAACGAAAGTCCTCCCATCCAGTTTTGACGTTGTCCATTCGCGAGAATCTGTTCTTGAGTCAAAATCAACGGCGGATTCATTAAGTTCCAGTCGTTCCCCCGATTCCAGTTGACTAAGGTGATGTCTCCAAGGGAGGGACTATCGACGAAGGGATCGTTGCGGCTTTTACTGACAATGCGTCGGTAATTGAAAAAGCTTCGACCTGCAAACACGGGAAACCCTTTGATAGAGTAGTCTCGCCGATGTTCCTCTTTTGACATTCCAGTCTGAATGAGAGCCAGTTGAGTACGACTTAGTCCGCCATCGTCTCGAATAGCAAGTACAAAAGGAAAGGTAAATGCTTGGGTGCATTCCGGGTTATCTTTGGGCGCTGCGTGAATTTCACCAGTAGTTGCACGAGATTCCGATCCCAACCTCTGGGGGATTCCAGCCCATCCCACCAATTCCCCTGTATCAGTCGCATCGATAACGATCATTCGACCTTTTGCTGGTGCTTGCAGTCGCACGGGTACTTTCTCAAATACCGGATCGCCAACCCAAGAGTACCAAGAGGTCAACTCTTGAGAAAGCCGACCCTTGGGCAAATATTTCGGGTTCCGTGGAATCCGCCGTACTGCATAGATGGCGACAATATTCCGACCTGTACTGTCAAATTCAGCTCCTTTAAAGGCAATTGAAGTTCCCCAACGGCTTCCAGAAGCAAGACGAGATGAAGATTGCAGCAATTGTTCTGCCGCGTCAGATCCGGCTTTGGGAGGGAAGCACAGCTTTGCCACCCAGCAACTGTTAATGTCAGAAACTTTGAGGGCAGAAGGAATATTTGACCAAGCGGGAAGTTCTACAGGTTGCTGTTTAATTAACTGCTTGAACTCTATCCAACTTTTTGAATAATTTTCTTTTGCGCGCATCGTCAGTGATTCATCAACTGCCGATACTCCTTGGGAGCTAATTTGTCCCCCAAGCCAAGGGGTGAGTTCGATTAAGCAAGTCTTCGCCCCCGATCGCATTGCTCCTGAAGCCGCTGCAACTCCTCCTAAAGAACCGCCAACTACGACAACGGAACATTCCCATACCTCACCCGCCGCCGGTAGGGGATCAAGCCGGGGCCTGCCGTTAGGTGTCACAAGCGGTTTAATCGCTGTAGTGGTCGTTTTTGGCAGATGCGGTGAAAAATAAGTATGCAGGATACTCAGACTGACTGCGGCGAGGAAACCTGAAGCCGACATCAGTAAAATAATACTTGGTGGTAGTTTCACTTCAATGTTTGACAAACGCGTCCATGACTGTTTATTTTCATAGCCTGTGTTAGTTTACTGCGATCCACAGGCTACAATAATCACAGTCTTAAACTAGCTGTCGCTTCAACTCAATAATCAATACTTGGCAACGTTTCATAGATTCTCTCGCCTTTTGCCTGAATTGTTTAGCTAACTCCTGATTGGTTGAGTACACCTCAGAACCCTTTCGCCTGAGTTCAACAGCTTGTTTACTAAGTTCCTTAATGCGAGTTTTTAATTCTTCAATTGTTTTCATTATCATCAGGGTTAATGTAGCCGAAACTTTAAGTGCTGCATTGAACGCAGTAGTCGCTGTTGCTCCAGACTGGTTATGTTCTTGGGTTCCATCTGAGTGGAAGGAATGTTACGGTCGCCCCAATACGGTTCGGATAAGACTCGATCCCCCCTA
>CAZZYE010000824.1:0-4045 GCA_964658145.1 uncultured Stigonema sp. | reverse complement strand
AGCAAGGACTGAAGTCCTTACTACAAACAAGTTTTATTATGGGCGATTGACCGGATATGATATAAAGCACCCTACCACAACTAAAAGTTGACACTAATTCCGCTACAACTCAACTATTTCTCAACCAGCATCTCCGCCATTGCCCAATTTAAATGAAATTGTAGAGTTCATTGCAAGGGCAACAAATATGAATAACCAAAATCAATCTACCAATATTATTTACCAAGAACGTCATAGTATTTATCAAGAGCAACTTCGCCAAGCCCGTGCAGCATTCAACCTTACCTACAGATTCCTAACTGTCAGTGGGATAATTGGTTTTGCAAGTGTTTTGCTACTATTTTCAGGAAAAGTCTCGGCAGGAAAAGTTGCAGCATCTGAAGGTGGCATTTATGGCAGTGTCAGTGTTTTATTGCTGAAATTTGCCAAAGATGCCAACAACAGACTTGATGAAGCTGCAAGGGCGTTAGAGGCGGAATCATAAGAATGGCAACAGATTTTGTAGCGGTTTTAACGGATAAAGCAGCGGATGAGCGCGGATGCTTGATCTGTAAGTTCCACAGATAACATCATGTTCGGCTAATCACAAGTCAATTGCGAGCGTAGCAATCTCCAAATAAGTGCGATTGCGTTGCTTCACTATCGTGGCGATCGCAATTGACTTATTATAAGTAATGAGCGGGAACATGATATAACTCATCCGTTACATCCGTTACATCATCCGTTGCCTACACTGCGCAATTCAAATCACCGGCTTTTTGCGTAAACCGGATATTCTCCCGGTAGTCTACACGACAATCGATCACTGCTGGTACATCCTGTGCCAAAGCCTCTTTCAGCATGGGAACCAAATCAGTAGCAGACTCAACGCGGTAGCCTTTTAGACCCATACTTTCTGCAAATTTGACAAAATCAGGGTTGCCAAAATGCACAAAAGATGCTCTGCCTTTGCCAAAGTGATTTTCTTGCTTCCATTCAATCAACCCATAGCCACCATCATTGAAAATTAAGGTGACAAAGGGCGTACCGATACGCAAAGCAGTTTCTAATTCCTGGCAATTCATCATAAAGCCGCCATCACCAGTTGCAGCAACGACTTTGCGGTCGGGATTAACGAGTTTGGCTGCTAAAGCACCAGGAATGGCAATACCCATCGCTGCAAAGCCATTGGAAATCAAGCAAGTATTAGGGCTATGGCAATGATAATGACGGGCAATCCACATTTTATGTGCGCCGACATCAGATATGACAATATCATCTGGTCCCATTACCTGCCGCAAGTCATAAATTAACTTTTGTGGCTTAATAGGAAATCCGTCATCGTGAGCGTATTGTTCGTAATCGGCACGAATATTTGCTCGTAAGCTGATAGCATAGGGACTGGATTTACCTTGGCGATCTGCCAACTTTAAGATTTCAAAGAGGGAATCAGAAATATCCCCCACGACTTCAACTTTAGGGATGTAACTACTATCTATTTCTGCTGGGCTGGCGGCAATATGAACAATTGGAATGCTGCCAACAGGATTCCATTTTTTCGGGGAAAACTCAATCAAGTCATAGCCAATGGCAATCACTAAATCTGTGTTGTCAAAGCCGCAGTTGACGAAATCTCGCTGCTGTAGTCCCACTGACCATAAAGCTAAGGGATGCGTATAGGGAATCACTCCTTTGCCCATAAAAGTATTGGCAACGGGGATATTCATCTCGGTGGCAAATTGGGTTACAGCATCACTGGCTTGAGCGCGGATTGCACCATTTCCGACTAAGATTAGGGGATTAGTCGCTTGGGAAATTGCCGCTGCTGCTGCCCTAATACTGTGAAAAGATGCAAAGGTTTTTTCGACAGTACCCTTAGACAAGGGTTTGCCTTCGACAAGCATGGCAGCAATATTTTCCGGCACATCAATGTGAACCGCGCCTGGTTTTTCGGTTTGCGCTAGCTTAAAGGCTTTGCGCACAACTTCCGGTGTAATACTTGGTCGGACAATCTGCTTGTTCCACTTTGTTACAGGTGCAAACATCGCCACCAAATCTAAATATTGATGGGATTCGATGTGCATGCGATCTGTTCCTACTTGCCCGGTAATCGCTACCAAAGGCGCACCATCCAAGTTTGCATCTGCTACCCCGGTCATCAAATTTGTTGCACCAGGACCAAGTGTAGAAAGACACACCCCCGCTTTTCCTGTCAGGCGTCCGTAGACATCTGCCATAAACGCCGCCCCCTGTTCGTGACGGGTGGTAATAAATTGAATGGAAGAATTTTTCAACGCTTCCAAAACGTGCAGGTTTTCCTCGCCAGGGAGTCCGAAAACATATTGCACCCCTTCATTTTCCAAACACTGTACTAGTAGTTCTGCCGTGTTTTTCATTTTGATTTATTTATCCTCTTTGCATCCTTGGCGTTTTTGGCGTTTCCGGTAAATTATTATTTAACCCACACAGTTTTAACATTGACAAACTCTTGTATGCCTTGGATACTTAATTCTCTTCCATAACCAGAACGCTTGATGCCACCAAAGGGCAGTCGGGGATCAGATTTTACCATCCCGTTGATAAATACCGCACCTGCTTCGATTTCCTCGATCAAGCGATCGCGTTCTTGGTCATTCGTCGTCCAGGCACTAGCACCCAAGCCAAACGGTGTAGCATTTGCGACTTTTATCGCTTGATCAATATCTGGAACGCGGAACAACAAAGCTACCGGACCAAAAAATTCTTCTTGCTCCGTTGGACTACCTGGGGGAATATCTGTGATAATTGTCGGCGAATAGAAATTACCAGGACGATCTGATAAAGGATATCCACCTGTGAGGATTTTTGCCCCGCTCTTGACACCAACTTGCACTTGATGGTCCAATTCATTGAGAAGATCGGGGGTTGCTAATGGTCCTAAATCGGTGTCTGGTTGCATGGGATCGCCAATTTTCAGCGCGGCAAATTTTTCTAGCAGTAGCTTTTCAAACTTGTCTGCGATCGCCTCAGCCACAATGAAACGTTTCGCCGCAATACAAGATTGCCCGTTATTCAACATTCGCGCTGTCGTCGCCGTGACAACTGCCGCCTCTAGGTCTGCACTTTCTAACACGATGAACGGGTCACTTCCTCCCAATTCCAAGACGGTTTTTTTAATTTGTTTTCCTGCTGCTGCTGCTAAAGAAGCACCTGCTGGTTCGCTTCCTGTCAATGTAGCAGCTTTCACACGGTCATCAGCCATTAAATCGGCGACCTTCGCAGCACCAATCAACAGAGTTTGGAATACGCCTGTTGGGAAACCTGCCCGTTGGATAATTTCTTCAATTGCCAAGGCACATTGTGGCACATTGGAAGCGTGTTTGAGCAATCCCACATTTCCTGCCATAAGTGCAGGTGCGACAAAGCGGAACACTTGCCAGAAGGGAAAATTCCACGGCATGACTGCGAGAATCACCCCCAGTGGCTGGTAACGGACAAAACTCTGACTGGCGTCGGTTTGCACTGGCGCATCCGCAAGGAAATCGGCAGCGTGTTCGGCGTAGTAGCGACAGACAAGGGCACATTTTTCGGCTTCGGCGATCGCTGCTTTGAACGGCTTGCCCATTTCCAGGGTCATCAACTTGGCAAATTCAGCTTTGTCTTGATCCAAGATGTCAGCAGCTTTTTGCATCCAAAGCGATCGAATAGCAAAACTAGTCTTACTGTACTGCTCAAAAGCCTGTTGTGCCAAATCTATTTTATTGGCAATTTCTGCATCGTTCAGCGGCTCAAAACTGAGGAGCAACTCCCCGGTTGCCGGATTAATCGTGGCAATAGCCATTCCCTGACCTCTCGTTACAAAATAGCTTGCGGTAGCTCCTGATTTTACCAAATCTCCATTCTGGACACTACCACCCAAATTCTAGTCTCTTAGCGAGTGTTTGGTTTCTAAATGTTAAAATTTCGCAACTTTAATAGAATTAAAATATACACTTTTTCTCTGTATTTTTACTAGAAAACTCTACTAAGCTAGTGTACAATAAATTTGCATTGCCTGATTATACCAGAATGCGCCAATCTCATCAAA
>CAZZYE010000823.1:0-4047 GCA_964658145.1 uncultured Stigonema sp. | reverse complement strand
TGGAACTACCACAGGCACTACTGGCACTGGAACTAATGGCCTCTAGTGACACCGCTCACTGAACGTATTATTCTATCTATGGTGGCGGGGGTTGACCTGCATAAATACTTATTAGGATTGAAATTTGCTGAACCCCTCTTCCTATCTAACAATACCTGCTCTGTCGGTCGGCTCCTGGCAGAGTAGCTACGATGACAGAACGCTCTGCGAGTCACAACGTCCAGAAGTGCAGCTACTCCTTTGTTGCGCCCGGACTTTTATTAATGCAGCAACGGCAGAAACTATCGAAAACCTCTGCTACAGTGACCTAGACTGGACTTGGTTGCTGTCGCTGGCTGCCGAGAATGATGTCATCGGCTTGCTGTATCAAAGCCTTCAGGACACCTGCTTGGATGTGGTTCCTGCACCAGTAATCGACCAACTTCGCCGGGACTTCCAAACCTGTACCCTTAATACTTTGTTTTTCACGCAGGAACTGCTGAAGCTTCTCCAATTGTTTGAGGCACATCAAATTCCTGTTTTGCCCTACAAAGGTCCAGCCCTTGCTCAAGCTCTCTACGGCAATTTGTCGTTGCGTTCCTTTTGTGACCTGGATCTGTTAATCCATCCACAAGACTTGATACGGGTAAAACCGCTTTTAGTAGCAGAGGGGTATGATACGCTTGCTGTAGACGATGCTCAGGAAGCGGCTAACGTCTGGTCAGACAGTGAGCGAGACTTTGTGCGGCAAGATGGCAAAGTTGTCTTGGATCTGCACTGGCGAATTACACCCAGGTTCTTCCCTTTTGAACTGCCGATTGAGGAGCTATGGGAGCGCTGCCAATCCCTTTCTTTGCTATCCACTACAGTTTCGACTCTCGCACCCGAAGACCTATTGCTGGCGTTGTGTGTCCACGGGGCAAAAGAGTGCTGGAGCAAGCTGAAATGGATCTGTGATCTGGCAGAACTGATCCGGACTTATCCAAATTTGGATTGGGACCAGGTGTTCAAAAGAGCGAAGCGGTTGCACAGCCAACGAATGCTGTTACTGGGAGTAGAGTTAGCGCGGCAGTTATTAGGGACACGGATACCAGAGACAGTGCTGGCAGCAATCCAGAGGGAACGAATTCTCCCCGCGCTCATGCAGCAAGTATGCAGCTACTTATTTGGGTCGCAACCGGGGCGATCTCGCCAGATATCTCCTACCCTGTTCCGATTGTATGTGCGCGATCGCCTTGCCGACCAAGTGCAGTATTTCGTCTTTCGGTTGTTCGTGCCGAATGTACGCGATCGCCGTCTAATTGTTCTGCCCAAGCCTTTAACTTTCTTCTACTACCTGCTTCGCCCCCTGCGATTACTTGGGGAGAAGTTGGGATTCATCCATCGACGTATCCTTGGCGGTAACGGATCTGACCAGCACTCCTGCTCAGCAACTCAGCCGGATATTGATTGGGACAAGTGCGCGATCCCCAGCGCACGTCCGAAGTGCAAAAGTCTTGATGTCTACGATTTAGGAGACGAATTGCTGATCTACAGCAGCGATCAAGAATTGGGCATTAGCCTCAACCACTCGTCCAAACAAATCTGGCAACTCTGCGATGGCACTCACACTCTAGAAGAAATGGCAACTGTATTGAGTCAACAGTTGGGGTGTGCAGAGTCAGCGTTGCTCTTGGACATCTGCACAACCGTAATGCAATTTCACAACTTAGGCTTGTTGGAAAGTCTCTAGGCGATCGCATGAGTTTATCAGCGCTATACATCACTTTCGGACAACATCAGGTCGTGGTTGAGACAGCAATTGTTGATGTCCACACCACCCTGAAGCGATGGTTCTACGGTATGCTGGAGTCACAGCCATCGTTGATTGTGCGCCAAATAAAAATCTGGCAGGCAGATGGAAATTATATCATGCAGTCCGGCGATATAGTGCATGAATCGACTACAGAACAGTTCTGTTTGTTACAATCTGTCAAATATGAAGTCGTTATGGCGCTTGTGAGTGCGCGTCCAGATCTGCTGTGGTTTCATGCCGGAGCAGTAGCAAATGATACAGAAGCATTAGTGTTTGCGGCTCCCGGTGGCGGTGGCAAAAGTACCTTGGTCACGCAACTGTGCCAGCAGGGATGGCGTTACCTGTCCGATGATGTGCTACCGATGGAGTTATCCACTGGAAATATTCTCCCTTTTCCTCAAACACCGAGAGTGCGGCAGAACACGGGGGAACTAGTGCCTAGCGATCGCCTATGGTCCGTGCCGAAGTTTGATGTTACTCTAGATCGAGATCTCATTTGCCGTTCGCCGTTACCGATTCGGGCGATGGTGTTTCCTAGCTTTGATCGGCTTTCCTCGGCTCAAATATTACCCTGCTCGCCGGGAACTGCTGCTCTAGAATTGTTGCGTAATTGTATCAACTTTACAGATCACAAACAGGCTGCAGTTCAACAGATCAGCGAGATAGTTAAACATTTGCCTGCCTTTAAGCTATCGTTCTCCAACATCGATTGTGCGCTCAAATGTCTTGCCCAGATAGGTCTAAAGTCTCTGAAGTGAACCTCAAAAGTGAATAATAATTTGTGCGGAAGATTACAAACTGGGGTTGGAACATTAATCGCAACACCTCGGAGGGGGAATGAAAACAGCGTAGTAATACCCCCCTAGAAAGGCTTCATCACCTACCTTCAGAAAGGTGTTTTAGAGCCACCAAAAGTTGATTGTAAAAATTAGTTTTCATGGTAAAAACTGAATGGCGGGTCAACATAACGACGAAGCTGCCCAGAAGCGTCTATCTCTTGAGGATCTGGGGCGGCGGCATTTCTTAAAAGGAATAGGCTTTATCGGTGCAGGGGCAGGATCAATCCTAACTGACCACATACTAAATTCTCATTCAGAGGTGGAAGCGGCAGTTCCTACGTCATCTGACAAGACTTCGCTAACTCAGGCACAAACAAGTCCTATTAATAGTAGCACAAGCACTGGTGAAATTCCGCGCCGTCCACTAGGAAAAACAGGGGTGGAAGTTTCGGCAATTGGGCTGGGTGGTTCTTCTTTGGGTCAGGCAAAAAGCTTGGATGAAGCGATTCGCATCGCCCACGAAGCTATTGACAACGGCATTACCTTCATGGATAACGCTTGGGAATACAACAAGCACCGCAGTGAAGAGTGGATGGGTCAGGCGTTGCAAGGTCGGCGCGACAAAGTCGTTTTAATGACAAAGGTTTGCACCCACGGGCGCGATCGCAAAGTGGCAATGCAGCAACTTGAGGAATCCCTGCGCCGTCTCAAAACAGATCACCTCGACCTGTGGCAAATCCACGAAGTCGTCTATTACAACGATCCTGAACTGATTTTTCGTCCTAATGGGGCGATAGAAGCACTCGACCAGGCGAAAAAAGAGGGTAAAGTCAGGTTTGTGGGCTTTACAGGTCACAAAGACCCCGCTATTCATCTCAAAATGCTCTCCTACAATTACCCGTTTGACACGGTGCAAATGCCGCTTAATTGTTTCGATGCCACTTTTACTGGTAGAAGCTTTGCGCAACAGGTGCTACCCGAAGTCAATAAACGCGGCGTTGCGGCAATTGGGATGAAAAGCCTGAGTGGTAATGCCGATGCCGTCAAAAAAGGCATAGTTACGCCACAGGAAGCCATACGCTATGCCATGAGTTTGCCTGTGGCTACCATCGTCAGTGGCATCGATTCGCTGGCAGTACTGCGTCAGAATTTAGCAATTGCTCGTGGTTTTCAACCGATGACAGCAGGAGAAATGCAAGCGTTGCGCGATCGCTGTGCCCAGTATGCTGCTGACGGACGCTTTGAACTCTTCAAATCCTCTAAGAAGTTTGATGCAGACGAAGGCAGAATGCAACATGGCTTTCCACCCCAAAGTCAAATGGAAGCTTGATTTTGTCACCGAAATCGGATCGGGTACGGGAGCGAATATAATTAAGATTGCAAAATTGGGTTAAATGAATCCGCAAGGATGAACAATGAGGGATGAAGTACAAAATTTTGGCGTTGCATAATGGCGGTATGAATTGAGGTAAAACTGGATGGAATGTCCGCGTT
>CAZZYE010000822.1:0-4051 GCA_964658145.1 uncultured Stigonema sp. | reverse complement strand
CAAACCCCTAACCTGCTTCAATTCCAATCCTCGCTCAAATATTTCATCAATAGGCAACATCTGACCATCTGTAGTCATAAACTTATGGTCTTTCGTTGCCCGAATAATCGAACCATCTTCCAGGCAATACTCAAAAACTTCTTGTTGACCACGATTGTGCCACTGTGCAACAGGTTGCGTATAAATATTCCCATTACTATCAACGCTGTACACAGTACATTCAATGCCTTTTTCCACAATCTCCCCAATTGGTATAAAGCCATATTCTACCGTCAACACTTCAGTGTCATAGCTTAAGCAATATTCGGCAAACTTCAACATTTGCTCGAATAAATCGTCAGCTATTTGCTTCTTCACTCCATTTTTAGCCGCACCATCAACGAATTTTTCTCGCTGCTTTTGCATCTCCGAGACTTTCTTCTTACCCATTGCACGGCGTAGCAAATCAGCTTGTCCTAGAGAATAACCAGCCAGATCCTGGGCAATTTTCATGATCTGTTCTTGATAAACCATAATTCCATAGGTTTCATCAAGTACAGGTTCCAGAATAGGGTGCTGATAGTCTATCTTCTCGCGACCATGCTTACGGTTAATAAACTTAGGAATGAGTCCCGCATCTAATGGTCCTGGTCGATAAAGTGCCAAAATTGAAGAAATATCTTCTATATTAGAAGGTTTCAAGTCGCGCACAATCTGACGCATTCCAGAAGAT
Source organism: uncultured Stigonema sp. (assembly GCA_964658145.1). Taxonomy (GTDB): domain Bacteria; phylum Cyanobacteriota; class Cyanobacteriia; order Cyanobacteriales; family Nostocaceae; genus Stigonema. The sequence goes on along the minus strand of CAZZYE010000822.1, from coordinate 3,339 downwards.
TCTAATTGAAATATACCTTCTAATTCACCTGCCTCTAAAAGCTCGTAAGTCTTCTTCACGTCTTTAGGCAAAGTGTTGAATTCGCCTTTAGCTAATATCCTCTGAGCTTTTCTTTCTTGATTAGTTATCTCATAGGGATCAATTTTAAATCCTTTGCTCTCCTCAATCAAATCAATAGTTCTCTGAATCATCGTCAGGTTTCTTAAACCCAGAAAGTCCATCTTCAACAGACCCATTGCTTCTAGGTCTTCCATGAAATACTGAGTAATCACGGAACCGTCATTATTTTTTTGTAAAGGTACAATTTCATCTAATGGTTCAGAAGAAATCACCACACCCGCTGCGTGAACACCGAAGGTTTTGTTAGTTCCCTCGATCCGAATCGCCATATCAAGCCAATGACGAACTCTGGGGTCATTGTCGTATTTTTCTTTAAACTGCGGTTCTGGCGTTTCGTCAGAAATCATTACCGATAGTTTAGCAGGTTTACCCCGCGAGACTGGAATTAACTTCGCCATTTTATCTGATTCCCCGTAGGGAATATTTAACACTCTGGCGACATCTTTTAAAACAGCTTTGGAAGTCAGGCGGTTAAAGGTAATGATTTGGGCAACTCTTTCTTTGCCGTATTTGTCAGTAACGTAATCAATGACTTTATCCCGTTGTTCAATGCAGAAATCCGTATCAATATCAGGCATGGATTTCCGTTCCGGGTTGAGAAATCTTTCAAATAGCAACCCATGATGCACTGGGTCAATGTTGGTAATTTGCATAGCATATGCTACTAAAGACCCTGCTGCAGATCCCCTTCCTGGTCCCACAGGAATATTATTATCTCTAGCAAATTTGATATAATCCCACACAACTAAAAAGTATGTGGAAAAACCCATTTGCTGAAGCATTGTTAGCTCATATTGCAGCCTGTCTTTGTAGACTTGGTCAACTTCATTTCTAGATTTGCGATTCAAACGTACTAAAAGTCCTTGCCAAGCCACTTCTTCTACATAAGTGTCAGGAGTGTGACCAGATGGAATGGGGTAGTTAGGAATGCGAGGCTCACCCATAATGTTGTTGTAAGGCTCGACTTTATCTGCAACTTCTAGAGTAGTGGCAATGGCTTCTTCAATGACATCATCTGGCAAATGGTCGCGAAATAGCTGCTTCATTTCTTCAGCGGATTTCAGATACTCTGTACCGCTGTAACGCATGCGATTATCTTCACTAATTAATTTGCCTGTTTGAATACAAAGTAAAGCGTCATGTGCTTCAACGTCAAAACAAGAAATAAAGTGGGAATCGTTGGTGGCGATAATTTTAATATCTAGCTCCCGCGCAATTTTCACAATTTCCACATTGACAATGCGGTCTTCTTGGGAGCCGTGGTCTTGGATTTCTAAATAATAATCATCACCAAACACTTCTTTATACCATCGGGCAACTTTACGGGCAGCCTCTGGTTTATTACTGAGAATTGCTTGGGGGATTTCCCCACCTAAACAAGCACTGGTGACAATCAAGCCTTCATGGTATTCTTTGAGAAATTCTTTATTGATGCAAGGACGGGAAAAAATTCCTTTACCCTGCACACCTTTGAGGTGGGAATCTGTAGTTAATTTGACTAAATTTTTGTAGCCTTTTGTATTTTTAGCTAAAACAACTTGATGATAGCGGGGACGGCGTTCTTGTTTTGTGATATCGCCGTTAATGATATACATTTCGTTGCCGATGATTGGTTTAATATTCTTACTACGGCAGATTTTAATGAGTTCGATCGCACCGTACATGACACCGTGATCGGTTAAGGCGATCGCTTTCATCCCCAATGTGATCGCTCGATCAACCAACTCAGGCAGTTGACTTGCCCCATCAAGCAGACTGTAGTCACTGTGAATGTGCAAAGGTACGAAGGACATATACGTTTCAACCAGGAGCCAAAAATAGAAACGTTTTCCACATTAACGCAGTTTGTACTCAACCGCGATCGCCCGATCCGAAATCTTAAATTACCGAAGTGAAGTTAAATATTAACATCGCCAATGGCTGCACTTAGCAATGAACGAAACCAAAACAGAGAACACCAATCGTCCCCTGTGGCAACGTATCCCACTCACGGTACAAATCTTCATCGCCCTGATTCTCGCGGTAGCTTTAGGAATTGCACTGGGTGCAGGAAACCCCAGCCCAGCCAATAAAGCCTTCATCGAAAACTTGGCAATTCCTGCAGAATTGGTGCTTAAGGCACTCCGCGCCTTAGCTACACCGCTGATTTTTGTAGCAGTGCTGCATACCTTGATGACAACCAATATCCCAGGTACGGCAGGACGGCGTTTGGCAGTGCTGCTGTTCACCAACACCACAGTAGCCATCCTCATTGGACTTTTAGTTGCTAACGTCCTGCGTCCCGGTACTTGGGGGCGTTTTGCCGCACCAGCCGCTGCGGCGACGAAAAGTCAAAGTTTCGATCCTTGGGGACTACTTAAAGATGCTATACCGGAAGCCATCCTGAAGCCACTGGTTGATAATAATGTCATCCAACTGATCATTGTTGCCTTGAGCTTCGGCATCGTCCTGCGTGCCATAAAATCAGAGCAAATCGCTCAAAGCAACAGGGCATACCAGCCGATAGAGGATGTCATTAGCACTTTGTTTGAGGCTGTAATCCGCGTCCTCAGTTGGGTGATAGCCTTGGTGCCACTGGCAGTCTTTGGAATTGTATCTAGAACCATTGCCGAAAGAGGCTTTGCGCCGTTTAAATCTTTGGGTGCTTTCATTGTAGCAGTGCTACTTGGACTGACGTTGCAAGCTTGCTACTATCTGATCAGAGTGAAATTAGGTTCTTGGGTGAAACCGCTAAACTTTCTGCGTGGCGGTGCCGATGCCTTTTTGACAGCTTTCTCAACTGATTCCTCGACAGCCGCCATGCCTGTGACGTTTCGGGTTTTGCAAGAAAAAATCGGCTTGCGGGAATCTTCTGCTTCTTTGGGAGCGTTAGTTGGCACAAATTTTAACAACGATGGCACTGCTCTTTACGAGGCGATGTCTGCGTTGTTTATCTCTCAAGTGCTGGGGCTACATTTGAATTTGGGACAGCAGTTAGTTGTCATCATCACCTCGATTTTTGCGTCAGTAGGTGCAGCAGGTATCCCGGAGGCAGGGTTGGTGACGATGACACTCGTATTCACTTCCGTAGGTTTACCTACACAGTACATTGCTTTATTGATCACTGTAGACTGGTTTCTAGATCGCTGCCGCACTGTTATTAATGTCATGGGGGATATGACTGTTAGTTGTTTACTTGACGGCAAAAAGCCTCAGAATAGCTAATTGCTAATTGCTAAT
>CAZZYE010000821.1:3110-4053 GCA_964658145.1 uncultured Stigonema sp. | reverse complement strand
TACAAGGATGGAAGGTAATGCATAGTTAATTTCCGGAGACGTCTATTGGTGTCAACTTCAGGTCAAACCCTTGACGCGCAACAACCGACGCTCGTTTTCTCGTTCCCACGCAGAGCGTGGGAATGCATTCTCGGAGGCTCTGCCTCCTTACTCTGGAGGCAGCAGCCCTCCCGATCTGCGTTACTAGGCAGCAGCCCAAACGAGACTCAGTTGTATTTTCTTTTGGAATTAGTGAATCGCTGTTCTAGTAAGAGGTCTGTTTCTGCTGACTATGTGTTGATTTCTTGAAGTAGGCGATCGCCTACTTCAAATTCATATGAGGATAATATTGTGTCAAATAGTTTTTGCTTAAAGAATCCTGAAAAAGATAGAGAGCTTGTAGCGCAAATATCAGAGAATAACTTTCCATTCCTTGATGGCTTGCGGATACTTGTGGTAGATGATAATGCCGATCACCGATATTTAATTACGGTCATTTTTGAAGAATACCATGCGCAGGTGAAGACGGCAGTATTAGTGGATGAAGCCATTAAAGTGGTACAAGAGTGGAAACCAGACGTTTTAATCAGTGAGATCAACTTGCCACACAAAGACGGAAGAACGCTCATTCGCGCTATCAGAATCAAAGAAGTTGAGATGGGAGGGTTTCTTCCCGCCATTGCTCTTACGTGTTGTGCGTTTCCATTCGACTATATCCAAGCAATTCAAGCGGGTTTTCAGAGATTGATTCCTAAGCCCTTTGACCCTAATGAGTTAGTTGCAGTTGTGGCAACACTTACTGGTCGAACTTTATTGGGGATCATCTCTGCAACTAAAATAGACCTTGCAATCAGACACTGCCTTGCTAGTAACGCTTCTCTACGAGACGCTGCGCGTAGCTTGCTTCCCCGAAGGGGTACGACGAACGCTAATCACTGATTATATATCATCTGGCACGCCTGAT
>CAZZYE010000821.1:0-3100 GCA_964658145.1 uncultured Stigonema sp. | reverse complement strand
CGGAATTAAAAATTAAAAATTAAAAAGCTTTGATTTAGGGACTTTTGGTAGTTTTGAATGGTAGCTCTATTTCCGCCGTGGCGTACTAGGGCATCATAGAAACTTTGGTTGATCTGCCTAATGACTTGCAAAATTCATGTGCCTCCGATGACATGACAATATTTGGAATCATCTGCAAGCAAACGATTGAATTGTATAAATTCTATGAGTTGTATGAAAACCATTTAAATCGTTACAAAAAACAGCCTTGTTATAAAAGTTAACACTGATACTATAAGATTATGTACGACAGCGTACTGAAACCTTGGAATTTCTAGGACACTAGAGAAAATAAGTATTTAATGATTGCTATCAGCAAATATTTCCGCATACAACAAGGGTATGGCGTCTATTCTCACTTTTGCAACGCCATTTTAGCTGGACTTTATTTATACCCTGATGAAAGCTCTAATACCGAATCATGAAGCAATTAGCACAGAAGCCCTCCACCAGCATCAGATTCTTGATATTGAACCCGAAGCGGCATTCGACGACCTCAGACGATTAGCTGCAAGAATTTGTGAAACCCCCGTTGCCTTGGTTAGCCTTGTGGATGAGTGTCGTCAGTGGTTCAAGATGCCACTGAGAATCGAATTCGAGGCACCGAAGCGCGATGTGGCGTTTTGTACTCAGACGATTTTGCAATCCGGCGCTTTGATTGTCTCAGATCTGCTGGCAGACGAGCGATTCGCTACCAATTCACTAGTAACCGAATACCCCCAAATCCGGTTTTTCGCTGGCGTACCACTGATCGCAACAAACGGACACACCCTAGGAAAGCTGTGTGTGATTGACTATGTACCGAGGGAACTCAGCCCAGAACAAGTAGGTGCCTTATGGGCATTGAGTCGCCAAGCGATGATGCAGTTGGAGCTACGGCGTAATTTAGCTGAAACTGTAGACATTAGGACTGAGCCTGAACCAAAAACAGAGCAGTTGCGACAGCAAACCGAGCGAGAAAGACTGGTGGTCGAAATTGCTCAACGTATCCGCCAATCTCTTAGCCTTAGTTCGATTCTTAGCACGACAGTATCTGAAGTGCGGCAGTTTCTTCAAGTGGAGCGAGTGTTTATCTACAAATTCGAGCCTGACTGGAGTGGAGTTGTCGTGGTAGAATCCGTAGCTATGAAGTGGAAACCTATTTTAGGAAGTAAACTCAAAGACCCTACGTTTGCCCAAAGTTATGTCCAGCTCTACAAAGAAGGTCGTATCCAAGCCACAACGGACATTTATGCAGGAGAGCTAACTCAATGTTACGTTGATTTTCTGGCTCAGTTTCAAGTCAAGGCTGTTTTAGTGGTGCCAATTTTGCAAGGGGAATTGTGGGGATTGCTCGTGGTTAACCATTGTTCGTCACCACGGCAGTGGCAGCAATTGGAGATCGATTTGCTCAAACAATTGGCAACGCAGGTAGCGATCGCCATCCACCAATCCACACTCTTTGAGCAAGTACAAACTGAACTTGCGGAGCGCCAGCGAGCGGAAGCGAAAATACGCGAACAAGCAACCCTGCTGGATGTGACAACGGATGCAATTTTCGTGCAAGATCAGTCAAACCAAATCTTATACTGGAACAAAGGTGCCGAGCGACTATATGGCTGGTCAGCAGAGGAAGTGCTGGGAAAAAATACCTTGGAACTTCTTTTCAAAGAATCTTGGCCTCAGCCGGAAGGTATTGAAAAGATTGTTGCTGAGCGTGGCTCGTGGCAGGGTGAGTTGCATCAAGTTACGAAAGATGGCTTGGAGATTATCGTCGCTAGCCGATGGACACTTGTTCGCGATGAGCAAGGGCAATCAAAATCAACCCTTGTTGTCAATACCGACATCACAAAGAAGATACAACTCGAAGCCCAGTTTCTGCGTGTCCAGCGGATGGAGAGCCTCGGCACACTTGCTTCCGGCATTGCCCATGACCTGAACAACGTGCTGGCACCCATTCTGATGTCAGTGCAACTCTTGAAGATGAAACTTCCTGATGAGCAGAGTCAGCGCTTATTGGAAATATTGGAAAACAGCGCTAAACGCGGAGCTAATTTGGTCAAACAAGTGCTGTCATTTGCACGGGGAGTCGAAGGTAAGCGGATGACGCTTCAAGTCGGAAATCTGATCCAGGAAGTTAAGGTGATTGCAATGGAGACCTTCCCAAAATCTATTGAAGTCTTAACCGACGTATCTCGAAACCTGTGGACTGTCTCTGGTAATGCCACCCAACTGCATCAGGTTCTCATCAACCTGTGCGTCAATGCTCGTGATGCCATGCCCAATGGCGGCACACTGCTGATCTATGCCGAAAATCTAGTAATTGATGCAAATTATACTCAGTATCATATTGATGCTCAAGTGGGTCCCTACATTGTCATTACTGTTACGGATACTGGGACTGGTATTTCCAGGGAAATTATCAACAGAATTTTTGAGCCATTTTTCACGACTAAAGAGCTTGGTAAAGGCACAGGGCTAGGTCTGTCAACAGTGATTGGTATTGTCAGGAGCCACGATGGTTTTGTCAACGTGTATAGCGAGGTGGGACAAGGAACTCAATTTAAGGTGTACCTGCCAGCCACCGAAGAAGCGGAGGCACAGCTAGCAGTGGACCTCGAACTGCACATGGGTCATGAAGAGCTGATTTTGATTGTGGATGATGAAGCGGCAATCCGAGAGGCAACTGAAACATCACTCGCAACCTATGGCTATAAGACCTTAACCGCCAGTGATGGAATTGAAGCAATAGCCCTCTATGCCGAGCATCGACGGGAAATCAGTGTAGGGTTGATTGATATGATGATGCCCTCTATGGATGGTCAAACCACCATCCGCACGTTGCAAAAAATGAACCCGCAGGTGAAGCTGATTGCTATGAGCGGGCTGCCATCAAACGAGCAGATTTTGAAAACTGCTCGTTTAGGCGTTCAAACATTTTTGTCCAAGCCCTACACAGTAAAGGAATTATTGCAAACCTTACACGAGGTTATTAATTCTTAGTACTGAATTGCGTAAATCCGTATCGAATTGATTTCGTAGGGTGGGCAATTCCCACCAACTATCAGAACGGTGGGCATTG
>CAZZYE010000820.1:1116-4055 GCA_964658145.1 uncultured Stigonema sp. | reverse complement strand
ATTCAAAAAATGGTCACTGCTGTTGTGTATGAATCCCGATCGGGGATTAAAATACAAGTTCTAGAGAACGTACTCGCGGCATCACTTCTTGGGAGAAGCGTCTCATGTCTGTAGGAAAAGGTTGGAATTGCAGCATAAAAGTATCAATTCCTACTTCTACAAAATTAGCTATCCGTGCAGCTACGGTGTCATAGCTGCCAACTAAGCCTGCTGCTGTGCCGCCGTTACTCCCTACACCTGGATATTTAGCCATGTTTTTGAACATCACCACTTCTGGTTCAATACCTTTTAACAGTTCGCTTCTGTCGTCAAGTTTGGTGAGTTCTAGCAAATATTCATATTCTGCCTGTGCCTGTGCGTCAGTTGAACGCGCAATTACAAACGCTGAGAGAGCAAAGCGCAGTGGTTTGGGTTGTGTGCGTGTCCGCTTTCTCAGGGAGGCGATCGCTTCACGCACGACTTCCAAAGGACGACCATTCAGGAAAAATACATCTGCTTCTCTTGCAGCTAAATCTCTAGCGGGTTCTGACTCACCACCGAGATACACGCGGGGATGCGGTTGTGCTACTGGACGCGGACGCAAACACAAATCATTGATCTGAAAGTATTTTCCTTGAAAATTTACCCGTTCCCCACTCCACAGTGCCTTTACCACCTTAATCCACTCTTGGGAATAGCAGTAGCGTTCGTCGTGCGGTAGGAAAGGTATGCCGGACTTTTGTAGTTCCGGCATAAACCATGCACTTACGAGGTTAACTGCAAAACGCCCGCCGCTGATGGCATGGATACCCAATGCCATCTTGGCTAAGACGACTGGATGAAACAGCAAAGGTTTTACAGCAGCGATGATTTCAATGGAGTTAGTTGCTTCTGCCAGGGCGGCGGCTGCTGTCCAAGTTTCTAGCTGTTCAAATTCTTGATTTCTCAGATTAATAATGTGTTCAGCGATGAGAGTAGTAGTAAACCCGCATTCTTCTGCTAACTGGATGAGTCTCTTTGCTCTTAAGTAGCTAGCGTCACGAGGTTCAAGTGGATGATTCATCGCGCCACAATTGCCGTAAACGGGAATCCAAATCCCGTAATTTAGTTGATACATAACTTCTAAGTTGGCTTGAAAACAAAGTTTTCAGAAGTTTGGGCGCTTAACCTACTCAGCTTAATTTACTGTTTTTTGATTTGTTTACCGTAGTATTATATAACTATTTCACAAATGAAGAGAAAAAGCAAGGGAATAATGTGAACAATTATTTACAGCAATTTTCAGGTAATCAGACCACAGTCGTAGGGGCGCTCCTGCCGTTCGGGTGACGCTCGTTCGCTCGTGAGATCGCGCTCCGCCGGAGTACCGGAAGATCGCTTCGATTATCGCGCTAACGCAGTCCCCAGCTTCGGGAAACCCTCCTGAGCGAGCTGTCTCACCGTTCGCCCTTACAAACGGTGTGGTTCATTTAGGTGAAAATTGCTGTCAGTTTTAGCTATAATCATTGTAACGCATTTTTGGTTATATTTATGGGTAGATACAATTTAAATGTCAGGATTTCTGAACAAGAGAGAGAAATTTTAGATGAATATTGTGTGAGCGCAGATAGAACTCAATCCGATGTCATACGAGAGTTTATTCGGTCATTAGAAAGTAAGTCTAAAAAAGTTAATAAGTTAAATAATGTTAAATAATGTTCAGTAAATTAGTTACTAGGAATTAACTCTTTTCCACAGAATACAACGGTCCTAGTCGGCGTAGTTCAGGTAGCAGTAAGGTAATAAGTAACACAACTATAATTGTGCCAATTCCGCCGCCTACTACAGCCAAAGTAGGTCCAAATAATGCTGCTGCTAAACCAGATTCAAAACTGCCTAACTCATTTGATGTCCCAATAAATACGCTATTGACAGCAGAAACACGACCGCGTAGTTCATCTGGGGTACGCAGTTGCACTAATGTATGACGGATGACGACGCTAATATTGTCAAAAGCTCCACTCAATGCCAACATAAGTAGGGACAGCCCGAAGGAACGCGATAAGCCAAAGATAATCGTCACTGCACCAAACCCAATGACTGACCAAAAGAGCGCAATCCCTGCTCTTTTCATCGGTGGCAGATGTGCCAAGGTCACAGCCATTAGCAATGCACCAATTGCTGGTGCTGCGCGTAACCATCCTAACCCAGTAGGACCGACTTGCAAAATGTCTTTAGCAAAGATGGGTAACAATGCCGTAGCACCACCCAACAACACCGCAAACATATCGAGAGCGATCGCAGCAAAAATGACTTTGTTGTGCCAAACAAAATTCATCCCTGCAACTAAGGTTTTTAAAGAGGGTGTTTGGGTTGACAAACGTACAGTTTTGTTGTATTTAATGGCGGCGAGTAAGCTCAGACAGATAACGATCAGTGCTGCGTCAATGACATAAATCCAAGTGGCACTTTTTTGTAGCGCGATGATCCCCCCACCCATAGCTGGACCAAGTACCGCTGCTAGTTGGGAAGCGCTACTATTCCAAGTGGCTGCATTGCTGAATACTTCTAAGGGGATCAGTTGGGGTAGTAAAGCATCGCTGGCTGGGCTGTTAAAAGCTTTGGCAACACCGCCTAAAAACAGACAGGTATAGATGAGGAAAATAGAGCCGTGGGTGTAAGAGAGTACTGCTAAACCAAACGAACACAATGCAAGCATCATGTCTGTTAGGATGACGGTACGCTGGCGGTTCCATCTATCAGCGACATGACCCGCAGGTAATGTCAATAAAAATACGGGAATAACCTGTACCAAACCTACTCCACCTAAAATGAGGGCTGAACTTGTGCGTTCGTAAAGTTCCCATCCAATAGCGACACTTTGCATCTGGGAACCCAATATCAAAAGATTACGGGCAATGGCAAATAAACGATAATTACGGTAGCGCCATGCGGCATAGGGATCGTGGAGTTGATGAGAC
>CAZZYE010000820.1:0-1106 GCA_964658145.1 uncultured Stigonema sp. | reverse complement strand
TTGGGGAATTGTTGATTGTTGATTGGGGGAGTGCAATTAACAATTAACAATCCTAATTTTAGTAGCCTGCGTTTTTATTGACGATATTACGTAGGGGTTTACCGTTCTGATAGCGTGTTAAATTGTCGATAAATAATGCTACGATGCGGTCGTAAAGTTGTGGTGTCAGTGCTGAACAGTGAGGGGTTATAAATACGTTAGGTAAAGACCAAAAAGGACTTTCTGGCGGTAGTGGTTCAAGAGCAAAAGTGTCTAATCCTGCACCAGCAATCCACTCCTCACGTAAAGCAGTTAGTAAGGCATTTTCATCGACGATCGCACCGCGAGCAATATTAATCAGGTAAGCACTTTTGCGCATTATCCGCAATGCCTCTGTATCAATTAAGCCTCTCGTTTCTGATGTTAGAGGTATGGCAATGACTACATAGTCTGCCTCTGGGAGGAGCGATCGCCATTCATCCGCACCCACTATTAAGTCAAAATTTGGTAATGGTTCCGGGTGGCGGCGACTGCCAAAAACATTCATGCCAAAGGCTTTGGCACGAATGGCAATTTCTTGACCAATATTTCCTGTGCCAATAATTAGTAAATTTTTATTGTATAACTCTTGTAGCTCTAACCACTTGAGCCAATGGTGGTCAGCCTGTAAAGAGTGCAATTTTTGGACATTTTTAGCGTGATAAAGCAGGAAATTTATTACAAATTCCGCTATGGGAATGGCATGAACTCCCGACCCGTTAGTGAGAAGTATATCATGTTCTAAGAAAATGGGTGTAAGGATGTGATTCACGCCAGAACTTGGTGTATGCTGCCAACGAATCTTAGGGGAAGCTGCTAGTACTTTATGGAGGGTTGTGTTTTTTAATTTGAACCCGTTGAAATATACTTCAGCGTCACTAGCATCACCATCAAAATTACCCTCACTATCTACACGTACAAATGTAGTATCTGGGGGTAAAAGCGGCTCGACTTTAGCGGCAAGTTCTACAGGTAAAATTAGTTTCATAAAGGGCTAATACTAATTCTCTAAAATCTGGCAACAGACTCAGACCCGAAAACCCAGACTAAACCTGAGTTTCTTAATTACATAAAAAAGGGAACAGGGA
>CAZZYE010000819.1:0-4058 GCA_964658145.1 uncultured Stigonema sp. | reverse complement strand
GGTGGGCAGTGCCCACCCTACAATTGGGTATTAGCAAATTCGCCAACAACATCCTACAGGGTTGCTGTTAATTCACGCTGGTCTGAGTGCAATTCTGTGCTCAGCCGTACTAGCGCCGAGTGCATGGCAGTGACTCGGCGTACAATTTGGTCAATTTCCATATCTAGCACACTGTAGTCAATCACTGCCTGACGGATCGGAGTATGTCCGCGAGTTACAGCTAGTTCCTGTACGCGGGCTGTTCGCAGTGCTTGCAGGTGAGTATGAATTTTTTGCAGCGTTCCTTCAAGATCAGGCAAAGGTGGTGGGGAAATTCCCTGCTGTACCGAATCAGCTAACTGTTCTAATAGCACCGAAATTTGGCAGGCAAAGGTTTCCAATTCTGGCAGTGGCTGAGTTCTTCTAAAATGGTCGAGGTGTACTGCCAAGACTGTTACCGCGTTGGTAAAACGTCCCATGTACATTAGCAATGCCATAACAGGTTCTACCAGTCCAAGCGGCGTTTGGGGTTCACCGATCAACCCTTGGTAAGAGGTTTGGGCATTGCTAATTGCCAGCCCAGTTCGTCTTCGCGTGCTGATGATTGCAGCGTAGTCCTCTTTTTCACCCTGGTAGACAGCCATTACTTTCTGAAAGTAGTCGCTGCATTGTCGGAGGGCGGCGGCGAGTTGGCTGGGTAATCGTTGGCGTTCCCAGCTGGGCCACATCAGGTAGTGACCTCCAAAAGCCAGTCCTGCACCAATCAATGTGTTGATCACTCGGATACCAGCAAACTGCCAACCAATCGGTTGCGTAAGATCGCTGATGAGTAAAACGAAGATTGAAAAGAAAAAAGTCGCATACCCATAGTGAATGCGCAGCAGAGAAATGCCAAAAAACACTGCTAGTACAGTGATAATACTTAGTGCAATCTTGTTCGCGATCGCCGCTGCGAGGACAGCCGCCACAGTCGCTCCCAAGATAGTCCCGCCTACCCGGTGGAAAAACCGCTTGAAGGTTCCGCCAAAGTCAGGTTTGAGGACGATCATGATTGTCAGCGTCACCCAATACCCCATTTGTAGCTTGGCAAGCTTGGCTATTGCCACGCCTACGGTAAGAGTCACACCAAGGCGTAGAGCGTGGCGAAAAATTGCTGAGTCTAAGGTCAGGTTATCCCGTAGTATACTCAGGGGCGATCGCTGTTTCTCTTCAGCTGCAACGAGTGTATCAACTTCTCGGCTCCTGATCTTGATCCCAGCTTTAGTTGTAGCTGTAATATTCGTGTAGTGCAATTGCTTAATCAGCTTTTCTATCATCAACACGAGGTCAGTGAGAGCAACTAAGGCAGGGTAGTTTGCCTCCGCCACGGATATTGCTATTCTTTGCAGGTGTTCTTGTTCCCGCAGTGCCTCGTGGATACGGTTAAGATTGCCAAAGGAGATGACAGCAGGCTTGCCAGAAATGACTTTAGCTATGGCTCTAGTGATGACTAATAACTGCTGTAGTGCATCATCAACTAATAGCTGAACTGAGCGAAATTGCTCATATCCCGAATTAATTTCTATTAACTCAATTAAGGCAATGACTGAGCCAAATAGGCGTTCTGCGTCCTGAATCAGTACCAACAACTGCTCATCCATCCAACTCCGACCCGACTTCCCAATCCGTTGTACTCCTATTGCAGTCCGGGCATTCTCTAATGCCTTTGTAATTTCTAAAACATATCCAGCTTTTGCGCTGTCAATTCCAGTCTGAATCGGGTTATTTTGGAACGCTTGAATGTAATTGGCTAGAGCATTGTAGCACTCAGCCACAGCCGCTTGTAAGGGTTTGTAAGGTGTAGCAGGCCACATTACCAAGGAGAGTAGCATCGCCCATCCACCCGCAATCAAGCACAGCAGAAATCGCAACAGAGCGATCGCCTCGTTTCCAGGCTGGGCAATTGTGGAAATAAATGACAGCCCGACGACAAGACCTACAGTCGAACCAGCATTACCGTACAGCGAAGCAAAACCCGAACCAAGTCCCCAAAGTAATGTCAGTACCACAGCAAGGATTGGGACTCCCGCCACCAGAGTACCCACAAGCACAGAAATTGCCATTCCCAAGGTCGCTGCTACCATCGCCGTAGCTTTTATTCGGTAGGGTCCACCGACATTTGCCAAGTTGACAAAGTAAGCCATTAAAGCGACAAATAATCCGCTTTTCCTGTGGTCGGTGAATTGCCCTATAAGCATGGGAACCGCCAATGCTAACGCTGCTCGCAAGCCATTAGCGATCGCTGGTTTCCCCGGTTCTGGCTGGAGAATAAATCTCAGGAAATTCGTTCGATTCGACTGCATTAATTGAGGTGTAGGGTGCGTTAACGCAGTGTAACGCACCATTGATGATGGTGCGTTACGACACTTAATGAGTGTGATTGATCGCCAAGCACTCTAGTAAGGCATTCCTAAGCTGGAGCCTAGGAACGAGCTTAATAGTCCTATGCGCTTTTGACCTGGGCTACTCGTGGTGCGATTGAAATCGCAGGCGATTCGGTCAAGAAGCTGATTCCCTGGCTGTACCAGAACCTAGCTTTTTCGTCGGCGATACAGAAGGTTCACGACGCCCAGTCCGGAGTTTGGGTTTGGCAGACCCGTTTCTTTCTCCTTCAATTGTGGTGGTGTCAGATTTTGTCCAGTTAGAGCGAGTTCGCTCACCAGATTCACGACGGTTACCTCCCCGCAGCTTCGGTTTAGGACTGGAGGATAGAATATCCTCTTCCGTCAGACCAACGTCTGATTGCAACCACTCAGGACGGGTTTGATCGTAAGCAATTTGCAACGCGGCGGCGGCGATCGCCTGAGCATCGTATTTTTCAGTCAACTCACTTACTATCGGCAAAAATGAAGCTAAACGCTCACCTGCTAAGGCTTCCCGCACTTGTGCTTGCAATTTCTCTAACTGCTTCGCTTCAATTTGTGCCCGTGTAGGAATCGTCATTATTTGCCAGTTTTGGCGGACATGGCGCTCAAATAGCTGTTGCTTACGCCGCTCAAAAGGCTGCACTAGAGAAATAGCAGTACCTTCTTTACCAGCACGACCAGTACGACCGATACGGTGGACGTAGGTTTCCACACTATCGGGTAAGTCGAAGTTAATCACATGAGACAACTGATCGACATCCAAACCCCGTGCGGCAATATCAGTCGCTACCACCCAGCGTACTTGACGATTGCGGAACCGGATTAATAATCGCTCACGGGCTTGTTGGGACAAGTCACCGTGATATTCATCTACACTGTGACCTGCAGCTTGCAACTGATTGGTGAGTTCTGCGGCTGTACGTCGAGTGCGGACAAAGATTAAAGCCGATTCTGGGTCTTCCATTTCCAGGATAGGCTGTAAAGCTTTGGCTTTTGTCAAGTGACGCGGTACGAGGTAAGCTACCTGATTGATTTTGGTAGGAGCGGCTTTTGGCTGCTCGACAGTGACTGTCACAGGCGATCGCAGAAACTTCGATACCAGCTTTTGAATTGATGGCGGCATTGTCGCCGAGAATAAAGCTGTTTGGCGGTCTTCTGGTGCTTGGGAAAGTATTTTTATTACATCATCGATAAAGCCCATGCTCAACATTTCATCAGCTTCATCTAACACCAACCACTGCACCCGATCCAGCTTCAGACAGCCCCGATCCAGCAAGTCTATTACCCGTCCTGGTGTACCCACAACCATGTGAACACCACGTTTTAGCTGTAAAATTTGGCGGTCAATTGATTGACCCCCGTAGATTGCCAACACCTTCAATCCTTGATCGCCAATAAAGTCAGCGATCGCATCATGGACTTGAATTGCTAGCTCCCGAGTCGGCGTCAACACCAAGGCTTGTACTACCTTTTGATTAATATCCAGCCGCTCTAAAATCGGTAGAGAAAATGCCGCTGTTTTGCCCGTTCCTGTTTGAGATTGACCCACCATATCACGACCCCCTAGCAGCTGAGGAATCGCTTGCATTTGAATGTTAGTTGGTGCGGTAAAACCTATTTGTTCTAATTGGTGAACGCGCTCTTGTGAAATTCCTAATTCTTGAAACGAAAGAT